>DASQCX010000239.1:0-11928 GCA_035634455.1 Burkholderiaceae bacterium | reverse complement strand
CGACCGGCCTTCAGCGCTGCGATACGACGATCTGCTCGTCGACCCTGGCGTCAGGCTGGGCGGCCGCCGTCTGCGCGGCGCGCTCCGCCGCGGCCACCTCGGCCCTGCAGACCAGCGTCTTGCGCCACGCGTCCAGGTTGTCGCGCACGTCGATCATGTTCAGGCCATGGATGATGGCGGTCCTGTCGATGTAGGCACGCAGCACGCCCACGTCGCCGGTGGCGTGTTCGACGACCCGGATGGCCGCGGGGCTGATCGACCCGCAATCGGACGCCGCTTGCGCAGGCAGGCTGGCCAGCACCGTGCCGGCCGCGATCAAGGAGGACGAGAGGCTGCTCTTGAAGACGTTCATGATGATGACTCCGCTTGTCGATCTGGACTGAAGGCCGAAGTCGGTCGCCATGTCGCTGGAAGCAACGGCCGTGGCGATCGGCTGGGAGTGAGAATGGACTTCGCGCAGGGTCGCTGCGAGAGGCATGCGACGAAGGCCGGCAAACCGGGTGCGAACGACGGCCGGCGGCGGACGAAACGCACGGGCGAACCGCGCGATCGAGCGGCGCCCTCGGCGTCGGGCACCACGTCGGCAGTCAGGCCTGGCTCCCGCAGGCCCCGGCTCAACGCGCGTCCAGCACCTCCAGCGCGCTCACCGGCGGCGCCGCGTTGCCCCAGGCGGCGCGCACGTAGGTGGCCAGCGCGGCGATCTCCTCGTCCTTGAGCGACGGGCCGAACGGCGGCATGCCGTAGGGGCGCGGGTTGCCGGCCGTCGTCGGCGGGAAGCCGCCGTTGACGACGATGTGGATCAGGTTGGCGGGCGACTCCAGCAGCACCTTGCGGTTGCCCGCCAGCGGCACGTACACGACGCCTTGCGCGCCGCGGCCGCCCTCGCCGCTGGCGCCGTGGCAGTCCGCGCAGCGCGCCCTGTAGAGCGCGGCGCCGTGGGCGAAGGCGCCCTTGTCGACCGCGGGTACGGCGGGCGCGCGGGCCGGCGCCTGCGGCAGGCTCTTGAGGAAGGCGGTCATCGCGGCGACGTCGGCGTCGTCCAGGTACTGCGTGCTGCGGAACACGACCTCGGCCATCGGCCCGAGCGCGGCGCCGCGCGGCGTGAAGCCGGTCTTGAGCAGCGCGGCGACCTCGACGTCCGACCAGTCGGCGACGCCCGCCTCCGCGCCCGAGGCCAGCGACGGCGCGTACCAGTTCTGCAGCGGGATCAGGCCGCCGCTGAGCTCCAGGCTGTCGCGCGTGGCGCCGAACGCGTTGCGCGGCGAATGGCAGGCCGCGCAATGGCCCAGCGCGCGCACCAGGTAGGCGCCGCGGTTCCATTGCGGCGAGCGCCCGGCCACCGGCTCGTAGACGCCGGGCGAAAAGAACAGCGCGCGCCACACGGCCAGCGAGGCCTGCAGGTCGTACGGGAAGCGCAGCGCGTGAACGCGGTTGGCCTGGGCCACGGGCACCTGCGAGCGCAGGAAGGCGAACAGCGCGTCGGCGTCGGCGCGCGTGATCTCGGTGAAGTTCGGGTACGGGAACGCCGGATACAGCAGCCGCCCGTCGGCCGAGCGGCCGTTGTGCAGCGCGCGCCAGAACTGCGCCGCGGACCAGGCGCCGATGCCCGTCTTCGCATCGGGCGTGAGGTTGCTCGCGAACACCGTGCCGAACGGCGTGGCGATGCCCTTGCCGCCGGCGAAGGCCGCGCCGCCGCGGTCGGTGTGGCACGCCGCGCAGTTGCCGGCACGCGCGAGATAGGCGCCGCGCGCGACCAGCTCCGGCGTCGCGACGAACGAGTCGGCGCTGCCGGTGAGCGCATCCTCGCCGCGCACGTTGATCCAGGCGACCAGCGCCGCGGCCGCCGCGATCAGCACGGCCAGCGCGACGACGACGCGCGGCCAGGTCAGGCGCACGCCCTTCATTGCGGCACGCTCCCGCACGCGAGCGGCAGCGGCCGCGCGATCGAATCGGCCGCCGCCGGCCCCACGGCCACCGGCTGCGACGACAGCCAGGAGGCGACGGCGGCGATGTCGGCCGGCGTCAGCATCGTCGCCACCCGCGCCATGCAGTCGGGCGCGAGCGCCTTGCGCTGGCCGGTGCGCCAGGCGCCGAACTGCTCGACGAGGTAGCCGCGCGGCAAGCCCAGCAGGCCGGGGACGGCGGGCAGCACGCCGGTCATCGCCGCGCCGTGGCACTGCACGCAGGCCGGGATGCCGTGCGCCGCGTCGCCGTCGCGCACCAGCGCCTGGCCGCGCGCGATCTCGTCGGCCGGCGCGCCGACCGTCTGCGGCGGCGCGTAGGGCAGGTCCAGCGACGCGAACCAGTCGGCGATCTCGTGCAGGTAGGCATCGGACATCTGTTCGACGAAGTAGGTCATCGTCGGGTACGCGCGCCGGCCGCTGCGGAAGTTGTCCAGCTGGTTGTAGAGGTAGCCCGCCGGCTTGCCCGCGATGCGCGGGAAGAAGGCCTCGGGCGTGGCGCGTCCTTCCTTGCCGTGGCAGGCGCTGCAGGGCTGCATGCGCTGGGCCATGGTGTCGGGCACGGGCGGCGGCGAACCGGCGACTGCGGCCGGCACGGCGGCCAGGACGAGCGCCACGGCCGCCAGTGGCCGCAGGAGGATGGACGCGATCATGAGCTGCGACTGTGCGCCGGATCGCGTGCGTCGGACAGTCTCGCTTACCGCAATGCGGCCGCGCTCACGGCCGCGTCCACGGGAAGCCACGCTTGTAGCGCAGCAGCATCTGCGCGTTGCCCTGCTCGAAGAACTCCTTCGTCACCGAGCCCTCGTTGCCGCCGAGGCAGTACTGGACGGTGTAGCGGCCGGTGCAGTCGAAGGCCTTGAAGTTCTGCATCATCACCTGCGCGAACACGCGATCCTGCCCCCACTTGCCGTGCCACGCGTGCGCGGCCTGCAGCAGCACCTCGCGCCGGATGCAGTAGGAGTTGGTGTCGATCAGGTGGGTGTTGGTGAACGCGGGCCACTTGCCCAGGCTCTCGCAGTCGTCGCGGCAGACGAACTCGCCCGCGGGCGTGCAGATGTTTCGCAGCGCGTAGCACCACTGCAGCCGGCGCGCGGCGACGAGGTCGAGGCACTGCGCCACGTGCTCGGGCGCGAGGAAGTTGTCCTGGTCGAGGAACAGCACGTGCTCCTCGTCGACCAGGTGCGCGAACGCGGCGTACACGCGATGGCCGTAGAAGCCGCCGGCGCCGACGTTGCGCGGCAGCACGCACACGGGCACGTCGATGCCGCGCAGCGCCTCGGCTACGGCCGAGCGGAACTGCTCGCCGTCGCACACGACGTAGCACGCGGTCGGCGACGTCTGCGCGAGCACGCTCTCGACCGCGCGCCGCAGCGTGGGCGCGCCCGTGGTGGGGATCAGGACGACGGCGCTCATCCGGCCAGCCTCTCGTCGACCAGCTCGATCCAGTGCCGCACCGGCGTCGCCGTGCCGGACTGCAGGTGCGAGATGCAACCGATGTTGGCCGAAACGATCGCGCGCGGCTCGGGTCGCGCGGCGGCCAGCGCCGCGAGCTTGCGGTCGCGCAGCTGGGTGGCGATCGCCGGCTGCAGCACCGAGTACGTGCCGGCCGAGCCGCAGCACAGGTGCGACTCGGAGGCGGCCAGGCGCACGTCGAAGTCGAACGCGGCGAGGATGCGCTCGACGCCGCCGCGCAGCTGCTGCCCGTGCTGCAGCGTGCACGGCGGATGGAACACCAGCGGCGCGCCGGGCGCCTGCGCGGGCGGCTCCGCGCCGCGGCGCTCGCGCACGCCCTGCCAGTGCGCCAGCAGCGCGGGCATCAGGTCGTCGACGACCTCGCCGAGATCGCGCGTGAGGGCGCTGACCCGCGCGGCCTTGTCGGCGTAGTCGGGATCGTGCGCCAGCGCGTGGCCGTAGTCCTTGACGGTGACGCCGCAGCCCGACGCGTTCATCACGATCGCCTCGACCGCGCCGGCGTCGGTGAGCCCGGCGACCCACGGCCACCAGGCGTCGATGTTGCGGCGCATGTCGGCCAGGCCGCCGTCGTGGTCGCCGCCGTGGCTGCGCACCGCGCCGCAGCAGCCGGCGCCGTCGGGCGTGATCGCCTGGACGCCGGCGAGATCGAGCACGCGCGCCGTCGCGGCGTTGATGTTGGGCTTCATCGCGGGCTGCACGCAGCCGGCCAGCATCAGCACCTTGCGGGCGTGCGTGCGCTGCGGCCACAGGCCCTCGCGCACCGCGGTCGCGGCGTCGGGCCTGGCGGGCACCTTGGCCTTGAGCGATGCGGGCAGCAGCGGGCGCACGGCCTGGCCCAGCCTCATCGCCGGCGCGAACAGCGGCGAGGTGAGGCCCTCGCGCAGCAGCCAGCGCATCGCGCGCTCGCCGGCGGGGCGTCGCACCTTGGCGTCGACCACGCGGCGGCCGATGTCCACCAGGCTGCCGTACTCGACGCCCGACGGGCAGGTGCTCTCGCAGTTGCGGCAGGTCAGGCAGCGGTCGAGGTGCGCCTGCGTCGCGCGCGTCGGCTCGACGCCCTCGAGCACCTGCTTCATCAGGTAGATGCGGCCGCGCGGGCCGTCGAGCTCGTCGCCCAGCAGCTGGTAGGTCGGGCAGGTGGCCGTGCAGAAGCCGCAGTGCACGCACTTGCGCAGGATGGCCTCGGCCTCCTGGCCGTCGGGCGTGCCGGCGAATTCCGGGGAAAGGTTGGTCTGCATGCGGCGGGAGACTCAGAAGCGCATCGGGCGGCCGGGCACGAACACGCCGTGCGGGTCGAACGATTCTCGCAGCCGGCGGTGGATGGCCAGCAGCGCGGGCGCGAGCGGCGTCGCGTAGCCGGCGCCGTCGCCCACGCCGCCGCTGACGCGGAACGCGCTGCCGCCGGCGCGCTCGGCGCGGTGCATCACCAGCGTGTCCTCGGCCGGCGCGACGATCCAGCGCTGCGCGCCGCCCCACTCGATCAGCGTGTCGAAGAAGGACGGCAGCACCGGCGTCGTCGCAGGCAGCGACAGCCGCCACAGCGCGCTGTTCGCGCGTTCGGCGGCCGCGCGCGCCTCGATGAAGAACTCGTCGCGCTGGTCGCGCAGGCCCTCCCAGAACGCCTGGCCCAGCTCCGCCGGGATCAGCTCGCCGCCCAGCCGGCCGACGGCCGCGTCGACCGCCGCGCGGGCGCCGCGCAGGCGGATCGCCAGCGTATCGCGCCACCAGACGCTGGCGTTGAGCGGCAGCGGATGGCCGGCCCAGGCGTGCAGCGTCTCCAGCGCCTCGACCTGGCGCATGTCGAAGCGCAGCGTGGCCGTGGCCGGCGGCATCGGCAGCACCTTGAGCGAGACCTCGCAGATCGCGCCGAGCGCGCCCCAGGAGCCGGCCGTCAGGCGCGCGACGTCGTAGCCCGCCACGTTCTTCATCACCTGGCCGCCGAAGTGCATCAGGTCGCCGCGGCCGTTGAGCAGCAGCACGCCCAGCACGTAGTCGCGCACGCCGCCGACGGCTGCGCGTCCGGGCCCGGCCAGCCCCGCGGCGACCATGCCGCCGACGGTGCCCGAGAGCTTGCCGTCCGCGTCGGCGAAACGCGGCGGGTCGAACGGCAGGCACTGGCCGCGCTCGGCCAGCACGCGCTCGATCTCGACCAGCGGCGTGCCGGCGCGCGCCGTGATCACGAGCTCGCTGGGCGCGTAGTCGACGATGCCCGAGTAGGCGCGCATGTCCAGCGTCGCGGCGTCGGAGATCACGCCGGCCATGGCCTGCTTGGTGGAGCCGCCGCGGATGCGCAGGATCGCGTTGGCGGCGCCGGCCTGGCGCACGCGTTCGGCCAGGCCGATCAGGATGTCGTTCACTTAGAAGCGTTCCAGCTCGGGGAAGGCCAGCGCGCCGCGCTTGACGTGCATGCGGCCGTATTCGGCGCAGCGCGACAGCGTCGGGATGACCTTGCCCGGGTTCAACAGCCCCTGCGGGTCGAACGCGGCCTTGAGCGACAGCATCTGCGCCCGCTCGGTCTCGGAGAACTGCACGCACATCGAGTTGAGCTTCTCGGCGCCGACGCCATGCTCGCCGCTGATCGTGCCGCCCATGGCCACCGACAGCTCGAGGATCTCGGCGCCGAAGGCCTCGGCGCGGTGCAGCTCGCCCTGCTGGTTGGCGTCGAACAGGATCAGCGGGTGCAGGTTGCCGTCGCCGGCGTGGAAGACGTTGCAGCAGCGCAGGCCGAACTTCTTCTCCATGTCGGCGATGGCCAGCAGCATGTCGGCCAGGCGGGCGCGCGGGATCGTCGAGTCCATGCACATGTAGTCCGGGCTCAGCCGGCCCGACGCCGGGAACGCGTTCTTGCGGCCGCTCCAGAACTTCAGGCGCTGCGCCTCGTCGGCGCTGATCTCCAGCCGCGTGGCGCCGGCGCGCACCAGCACCTGCTCCATGCGCAGGATCTCCTCCTCGACTTCCTCGGGCGTGCCGTCGCTTTCGCACAGCAGGATGGCGGCGGCGTCGAGGTCGTAGCCGGCGTGCACGAAGGCCTCGACGGCGGCGGTCATCGGCTTGTCCATCATCTCCAGGCCGGCCGGGACCAGGCCGTCGGCGATGATGGCCGCGACGGCGTCGCCCGCGTGGCGCACGTCCTCGAAGCTGGCCATGATGCAGCGCGCCACCTGCGGCTTGGGCGTGAGCTTGACGACGACCTCGGTGACGACGGCCAGCATGCCCTCGCTGCCGACGACCACCGAAAGAAGATCGAGCCCGGGCGCGTCCAGCGCCAGCGAGCCGAAGGTGGCCGGGGTGCCGTCGGCCAGGAAGCCGCGCACCTGCAGCACGTTGTGCAGCGTCAGGCCGTACTTCAGGCAGTGCACGCCGCCCGAGTTCTCGGCCACGTTGCCGCCGATGGTGCAGGCGATCTGGCTCGACGGATCGGGCGCGTAGTAGAAGCCGTGCGGCGCGACGGCCTCGCTGATGGCCAGGTTGCGCACGCCCGACTGCACCGTGGCCGTGCGGGCACGCAGGTCGATCTTGACGATCCTGTTGAACTTGGCGAGCGACAACGTCAGCCCGCTTGCGTGCGGCATCGCGCCGCCCGACAGCCCCGTGCCCGCGCCGCGCGCGACAACCGGCACGCCCAGCCGATGGCAGGCGGCGAGGACGGCGGACACCTGCTCCTCGGTCTCCGGCAGCGCCACCGCCAGCGGCCGCGCACGGTAGGCGGTCAGGCCGTCGCACTCGTACGGCGTGGTGTCCTCGCCGCGCCACAGCAGCGCATGCGCGGGCAGCAGGCCGCGCAGCGCGTCGACCAGCGCGGCCTGGCTGGCCGCGTCGACCACGGCGGCCGGCTCAGCTCGCACGGGGCTTGGCCGCGTGCGCGGTCTTGCGGGCCGGGGACTTGCGCGCCGGCGCCTTCTTCGCGGCCGCGGCCTTGGCGGCGGCGCGCGCGCCGGTGGCGCTGGCGGCCTCGGTGGCGGCCGACATCGCCTTCGCGGCCACGCCGGCCGGCGCCTTGACGGCCTTCTTCAAGGTCTCGCCGGCCACGTCCATGCCCTGCTTCATCATCGCGCCGGCCAGATTCTTCGCGGCATCGGTGGCGCTGTCCTTCATCGCGGTGGCGGCCAGCTGCGTGAACTGCTTGGTCAGCGCGCCCCACCACTGCATCGGGTCGACGACGCCAGTCGTGGCGATCGCCGGCGCCTCCGCGGGCGCCGCCCTGGGCTTGGCCTTCGGCCTGGGCGCCGGTTCGGGCGCCGGCGCGGGTTCCGGCGCGGGCGCGACCTCGGGCGCCGCGGCCGGCTTGGCCAGCCCCGCGATGCCGCCCATCGCGCTGCGGGCGGCCTGCATCAGCGCGTCCGCGCCCAGGCTGTTGGCCACCGAGCCCGCGGCCGCCGCGGCGGCGGAGCCGGCGGAGGCGACCGGCGCCACCTTCATCGCGTCGCGCAGGTCGGTCATCTGCAGGTTCATCGTCTGCAGCGTCGACAGCGTCATGCGCTGCACCTCCAGCGCCTGGATCGTCGTGCCCAGCATCTTCGCGTTCTGCTCGAGCCAGAACTGCACCGTCTTGAGCTCGTCGATGCGCTTCTGCAGCTCCTCGGGGTTGAGCGTCGGCGCCACCCACTGGCCCATGCTGGGCAAGGCCGAACCGGCGTTCTTGACCAGGCTCTGCAGGAAGTCGAAGCCGGGCACGAGCTTGGCGAAATTCGGGATGTCGGACATGGGAACCTCGTCGGTGGCGGCAGGTGGCCGATCCTACGCTTTCGTTCGTGAATCTTCAGCGCGCGCCGGCGTACGACACGCGCTCGACCTGGAAGCCGCGCGCCGCGAGCAGCGTGGGCAGGCCGATGCGGCCCACCATGTGCAGCGAGCCGACGGCGACGAACAGCGACCTGCCCTCGCCGTGCCACTGCACGATGCGGTCGGCCATCAGCGGGTTGCGCGCCTCGACCAGCCGCGCGAAGTCGGCGCGCTGCTCGGGCGTGTCCAGGCAGCCGCACCAGCTCGGGTAGGCGCCGAGGTCGTCGACGTCGGCGCGCTCCCAGTCGCCGGCCAGGCGCTGGAGCATGGCCGGCCCGTGGCCGCCCTCGAGCTCGTCGAGCACGTCGCCGACGGCGCGCGCGGTCTCGGCCGGGTCGTCGCTGACCAACAGCGCGGCCTGCGATTCCGGGGTCTCGAGCGAGCGCATCGGCTTCTTCATGCCGCGGCCGAGGCCGGCCAGGAACATGTCGACGCCGTACTCCGGGTACAGCCCGAAGCCGCGGCCCTGCATCACCTCGAGCGTGGCGGCCTGCATCTCCGGGCGCAGCGGCGCCAGCGTGGCCGGGGCGACGCACGCCGCCGCCATCGCGGCCTGCAGGCGCTTTTCCAGCGCGTCGGGCAGCGCGGGCGCGTCGGGCTTGCGCACGACCGCCTTCTGCAGGCGGCCCATGACGTCGGGGTCGGTCAGGTCGAGCTCCAGCGCGATCGTGTCGCTGGCCAGGATCGCGCGCAGCACGTGCGGGCCGGGGTACATCCACGACTGGCGCGCGACGTGGATGGTGCCGTACAGCCAGACGCTGCGGCCGTCCTTGGTCGCCTTCCACAGCGGCCCGTGGTCGGTGGCCTCGCGCATGGCGGCCATCACGTCGGCCTGCGACGGCATCGTGGCCGCCGGCGGGCAGGCGGCGGGCGCCGAGGCCGCCGCATCCGGGACGCTCACCGCGGCGGCGCGCGCGGGCGTGGCCGCCATCGCCGCCAGCAGCGAGAGCGCCGCGGCCAGGCCGCGCGCCGTCACTCGCATTCCAGCACCTGCTGCTCGATCGCGCCGAACACCGAGTGGTTGTCGCGCTTCATCTCGATGCGGATCACGTCGCCGTACTGCATGAAGCCGGTCTTCGCCTCGCCGTGCTCGATCATCTCGATCGCACGCTGTTCCGCGATGCAGCTCCAGCCCTTGGCCCAGTCCTTGTTGCTGACGGTGCCGCTGCCGACGATGGAGCCGGCGCGCACGTTGCGCGTCTTGGCCAGGTGCGCGATCAGCTGGCCGAAGTGGAACGTCATCTCGGGGCCGGCGTCGCAGTGGCCGACCTGGCGGCCGTTCCAGGTGCAGGTCAGCGGCAGGTGCACGCGGCCGCCCTGCCAGGCGTCGCCGAGCTCGTCGGGCGTCACGGCCACCGGGCTGAACGACGTCGCCGGCTTGCTTTGCAGGAAGCCGAAGCCCTTGGCGAGCTCGGGCGGGATCAGGTTGCGCAGGCTCCAGTCGTTGGCCAGCATCACCAGCCGCACGCCTTCCAGCGCCTGCTCGGGGCTGGCGCCCAGCGCGACGTCGCCGGTGACGACGGCGACCTCGCCCTCGAAGTCGATGCCCCAGTCGGTGCTCGCGAAGGTGGCCGGGTCGCAGGGGCCGAGGAAGTCGTCGCTGCCGCCCTGGTACATCAGCGGGTCGCCGTAGAAGCTCTCGGGCACCTCGGCGCCACGCGCCCTGCGCACGAGTTCGACATGGTTGAGGTACGCGGAGCCGTCGGCCCACTGGAACGCGCGCGGCAGCGGCGCCATGCACTGCTCGGGCACGAACGGGAAGGCGTGGCGCGTCTTGCCGTGGTTCAGCGCCACCGACAGGTCCTGCAGCAGCGGCGCGATGAAGTTCCAGTCGTCGAGCGCCTGCTGCAGGCGCGTCGCGATGCCGGTCGCGAAGTGGGCCGTCGTGAGGTCGCGCGAGACGACGACCAGCTGGCCGTCGCGCGACCCGTCCTTGTAGGTGGCAAGTTTCATGGAAATGCCCGGCTTTCACGCCGGGGGATCTGGAAGGGCGATGGCAGTATTGTCCGATGCGAACGCGATGTCTGAGCGGATTGGCGCTGGTGGTGCTGGCATTGCATGTGCTCGCCTGGGGCATCGCCGTCGGCGGACTGCCACGCCTGGCGATCGCACCGGCCGGCACGCACCGGATCACGCTCGTGAGTTTGCCGCAGCGCGTGGTGGCCGCGCCGCAGGCGAACCCCGTGGCGGCGCCGAAAGCGGTTCAGATGCCGGCGCCGCCGGTCGCCGCGGCCCCACGCGCGCCCACGTCGCCCCGCGCACGGGCCCTCGCGCGCGTCACGCCCGGCGTGCGCGTGCCCGCGGGCGCCGGCGGCGCACGGCGGCAGCCGGCGCCCGCGACACGCGACTGGCCCGTCTACCCGACACGCCCGCCGCCCTCGGCCACGCTGCGCTACGCGCTCGCGCAAACCGGCGTGGCCTCGGCGGCCGCGGGCAGCGCCGAGCTCGAATGGCGCCGCGACGCGCAGGGCTTCTCGCTGCGCCTGGCCACCGCGGCCGGCGAGCGCGCGCCGCGCGAGTGGCAGAGCACGGGCACGTTCGATGCCGCCGGCGTCGCGCCGCTGCGCCTGGTCGAACGCGAGCGCGGACGCGACAGGCGCTCGCTCGGCTTCGACCGCGACGCCGGCCGCGTGCGCTTTTCCGGTGCGCCGGGCACGCCGGCGGTCGCGCGCGGGGCGCAGGATCGCTGGAGCTGGATCGCCCAGCTGGCGGCCATCGCCGAGGCCCGGGCGCCGCGCGGCCCGCCGCCCGACCACTGGGACCTGCAGGTGGCCGGCCTGCGCGGCGACGTCGAGCGCTGGACCTTCCGCGTGCTGCCGCCGGGCGATCCGCCGCCCGAGCTGGCCGACGATCCGCCAATGCCCGGGCAGCGGGCCCCGGTCTTGCTTCATGTCCTGCGTGCCACCGAGCAACCCTACGACCTGCGCATCGAAGCCTGGCTCTCGCCGGCCCTGCACCACCTGCCCGCGGGACTGCGCATGAGCACCCCGCCGGGGCCGTGGTCGCTGTCGCTGTGGCGGCGCAACCCTTGAATTCCAGCCCGGCGCCATCAAGTTCCACCTCGAACAGAAGGATCCGTCATGACAACCATGGTCTACAACTCCGAGAACTTCGTGGTGGTCGAACTCGACGTGCCCGTGGCGCCCGGCGAGGGCGACGCCCTGCAGGCCAGCGATGCCCCGCTCTCGCGCGGCGGCTACGAGATCGTCGACAAGTTCGCCCGCAAGGAGATCTACATCGAGGGCGCGCTGGCGCAGCACTTCCGCGAAGGCGTGGAGGAACTGGCGCGCGGCGAGCCGACGCAGGAGCAGGTCGAGGAGTTCATCGGCCGCTACGCCGGCCTGCCGCAGCAGCCGCTCGTCCTGCACTGAGCCCGCGGCCCGGCGCGGCCATCGGCGGCCTGCGATAATTCGAGGCATGTCCAAGCCCCCCCTCGCCTACACCCGCGGCGCGCAGCTGCCCGAGCTGCTGAAGCAGCGCATCGTCATCATCGACGGCGCGATGGGCACGATGATCCAGCGCTACAAGCTACAGGAGGCCGACTACCGCGGCGAGCGCTTCAAGGACCATCCCAAGGACATCAAGGGCAACAACGAGATGCTGCAGCTCGTCAAGCCCGAGGTGCTGCGCGAAATCCACGCGCAGTACCTGGCCGCCGGTGCCGACATCATCGAGACCAACACCTTCGGCGCCACCTCGGTCGCGCAGG
>DASQCX010000238.1:0-2467 GCA_035634455.1 Burkholderiaceae bacterium | reverse complement strand
CAACAGGACGCATGCAACCCGGACTCCGACGCCTGACGCTCGCCGCCGCCGCGATCGCCTCGCCCGGATTCGCCATGGCGCAGGCCGCGGCCGCCCAGACGCAGCAGGTGGAGGTCACGAGCCACTACGACAACGCCGTCGGCACCTCGGACGCGGCTTCCCAGGGCGTGGTGCGCGGCGAGCGCCTGACCGACCTGCCGCTGCTGCGGCCCGGCGAGGTGCTGGAGACCGTCCCGGGTCTTGTCGTGACGCAGCACTCGGGCGACGGCAAGGCCAACCAGTATTTCCTGCGCGGCTACAACCTCGACCACGGCACCGACTTCGCCACCTTCGTCGACGGCGTGCCGGCCAACATGCCTACCAACGCGCACGGCCAGGGCTACACGGACATCAACTTCCTGATTCCCGAGCTGGTCGACCGCATCGACTATCGCAAGGGGCCGTACTTCGCGCAGGACGGCGACTTTGCCTCGGCGGGATCGGCGCATATCAAGTACGTCGACCACCTGGACGACGGCTTGCTGAACCTCACGGTCGGCGGCGGCAGGTACCGCCGGCTCCTCCTGGCCGGCTCGCCGACGCTCCTCGGCGCGAACGCGCCCGGGGGGCCGCGGCTGCTGGCCGCGGTCGAAGCGGTCGGCGATGACGGCCCGTGGACCGTGCCCGAGGGCATGCGAAAGTACAACGGCGTGCTAAAGCTCGGCGACGGCGACCGGGACCGCGGCTGGTCGATCGGCGCACTGGCGTCGCGCTCGCACTGGACGTCGACCGACCAGGTGCCGCTGGCGCTCATCGAGTCCGGCCAGATCGGCCGCTGGGATGCCATCGACCCGACCGACGGCGGCCGCAGCGCGCGGGTGGTGCTGGACGGCGAATGGCACGCGCACGACGCAGCCGGCTACACGCTCGCATCGGCCTATGTCGCCCACAACGAGCTGACGCTGTGGTCGAACTTCACCTACTACGAGGTGCACACCGGCACCGGCGACCAGTTCAAGCAGCAGGAGGCCCGCAACTACATGGGCGGGCAAGTCGCGCGCGGCTGGCAGCATGCGCTGTTCGGCAAGGATTCGACGACCGAGGTCGGCCTGCAGCTGCGCCACGACCACGTCGACGTCGGGCTGTACGGTTCCGAGGCGCGCGTCGTCCTCGATACGGTCAGCAACGACCGCGTCGACGAGACCGCGACCGGTGCCTTCCTGCAGAACACCACCAGCTGGACTTCGTGGCTGCGCAGCCTCGTCGGGCTGCGCATGGACGATGTCCGTGTCCGCGTCGACGCGCTGCAGACGCCGTCCGACAGCGGCCGCGTCACGGCCGATCGCTTCTCGCCGAAGCTGGCCCTGGTGCTGGGCCCGTGGGCGAAGACCGAGTTCTTCGTGAACGGCGGTCGTGGCTTCCATACGAACGACGCGCGCGGCGCGGTCGCCGACGGCGCACCCGTGATCGTTCCCAGCAAGGGTGCGGAAGTCGGCCTGCGCACCGAGATCGTCCCGGGCCTGCAGAGTTCGCTGGCGCTGTGGCGCCTGAACAGCGAATCCGAGCTGGTCTACGCCGCCGATGCCGGCACGACCGAGGCCAACGGCGCCAGCAGGCGCCACGGCGCCGAGCTGAACAACCACTTGATCCTGAACCGCTGGCTGCTGATCGATGCCGACATGGCCTGGACGCACGCCCGCTACGCCGATGCCAACGCCAACGGCGGCACCGGCAGCGACATCCCGAATGCGGTCGGCCGGGTGGGCCTGCTCGCGGCGACGGTGCACGAACTCGGCCCCTGGTCGGGCGGCCTCACGGCGCGCTACATCGGCAGCTACCCGCTGTCCCAGGACGGTGCGTTGACGGCGCCGTCGTCGATCGTCTCCAACCTGCAGGTCAGGCGCGCGCTGACGCCGAAGGTCGCGCTGACGCTGGACGTGCTGAACCTGTTCGACCGCAAGTTCTACGACATCGCCTACGAGCAGGACTACCGCTATCCGGCCAATGGCAACGTGGTCGACGGCGTCACGGTGCACCCGGGCGAGCCGCGTGAATGGCGGATGACCTTGAGCGTCAAGCTGTAGGGGGCGTTGCCGGATTGGAGCGCGGGTCACGGCGATGACATGCGCGCTTGCGAGCATGGCGGCTTCATCCACTAACCGCCCTCTGCAATGAAACAACTCGCCGTCGCCGCCGCGCTCGGCCTCGTGTTCGCCTCCCCGGCCATGGCCGACGACTTCTACCGGCTCGACCAGGCGCTGCCGTCCAACGTCGCCATCGAGGCCAACTATCCGGTGTTCGACTTCGACACCGACGGCTGCCTGCCGAGCGCGGGCATCAGCCGCGCCGGCGTCCAGAACGGCGGCCTGAAGCCGTCGGGCAGCATCACCGGCGGCTGCCGCCTGACCAACTTCCTGGACTACTCCAACACGCTGCACCGCCATGCCTGCGTCGCCAGCGGCGGCGACGTCTACTGCGGGCACTTCTA
>DASQCX010000237.1:0-11369 GCA_035634455.1 Burkholderiaceae bacterium | reverse complement strand
GCCGGCGTGCCGCTGGCCGTCTCCACCGACCACAACCCCGGCACCTCGCCGACGCTGTCGCTGCCGCTGATGATCCACCTTGCCTGCGTCGACTTCCGCCTCACGCCGGAAGAGGCGGTGCGTGGCGCGACCGTGAACGCGGCGCGCGCGCTGGGCCTGGCCGACCGCGGCACGCTCGCCGTCGGGCAACGCGCCGACTTCGCGCTGTGGGACCACGAGCACCCGCGCGATCTCGCCTACTGGTTCGGCCACCCGGCGTGCCGCGGCACCGTCGTCGGCGCCGACCCCGGACACCTCCCATGACCACCGACCACCCGTCCTTCCATCTCAGGCGCGGCACGACGCCGCTGCTGGTGAGCCTGCCGCACTGCGGCGAGCTGATCCCCGACGAGCTGCGCTCGCGCTACCTGCCGCGCGCGCTCGCCGTCGAGGACACCGACTGGCACCTGCACACGCTCTACGCCTTCGCCGCCGAGCTGGGCGCCAGCGTGCTGCAGCCGCGCGCCTCGCGCTTCGTCATCGACCTCAACCGCCCGTCCGACAACGCGCCGATGTACCCTGGCGCGAACAACACCGAGCTGTGCCCGACGCGCTTCTTCACGGGCGATCCGATCTACGTCGACGGCGGCGCGCCGGACGAGGCCGAGGTCCAGCGCCGCATCGCGCAGTGGTGGCAGCCGTACCACGGCGCGATCGCCGCCGAGCTCGCGCGCCTGAAGGCCGAGCACGGCCACGCGGTGATCTTCGACGGCCACAGCATCAAGAGCGAGCTGCCGTGGCTGTTCGAGGGCCGGCTGCCGGCGCTCAACCTCGGCACCGTCGACGGCGCGAGCTGCGCGCCGTCGCTGCGCGAGCGCCTCGCCGGCATCCTCGCGTCGCAGGACAGGTATCCGCACGTGGTCGACGGCCGCTTCAAGGGCGGCTACATCACGCGCCACTACGGCCGGCCCGACGACGGCATCCACGCCATCCAGCTCGAGATGATCTGGGACTGCTACATGGACGAGACGCCGCCGTTCGCGTACCGCCCCGACAAGGCCGCGCAGGTGCAGCCGCTGCTGCGCGAGCTGCTGCGCACGATGCGCGACTGGACGCCGCGATGAGCCCGCACGGCCGCCCGAAGGGCTCATGCCCCCGCTCGGCGGGGAGGCGCGCAGCGCCAGGGGTGCACCAATGACGGCGCAGCGCTACTGGGCGCCGGCCGCCTGGATCGAGGGCGGCTGGCGGCAGTCCGTCGTGCTGGAGGTCGACGCCCAGGGCCGCTGGTCGCACGTCGCCGCCGGCGTGCCGGCCCCGGACGACGCCGAGCGCCTCGCCGGCCCCGTGCTGCCGGGCCTGGTCGACGCGCACAGCCACGCGTTCCAGCGCGCGTTCGCCGGCCTGGCCGAGCGCCTCGACGGCGACGACGACGACTTCTGGAGCTGGCGCGACCGCATGTACCAGGTCGCCAACGCCGTCACGCCCGCGAGCCTGCGCGCGATCGCGGCGCACCTGTACGTCGAGCTGCTGCGCGGCGGCTACACGCAGGTCTGCGAGTTCCACTACCTGCAGCACCAGCCCGACGGCACGCCCTACGACGACCCGCTGGCGCTGTCGATGGCGCTGGCCGACGCCGCCGCCGACGCCGGCATCGGCCTGACGTTGCTGCCGGTGCTGTACGAGCGCGCCGGCTTCGCCGCGCCCGCGCTGCGGCCCGACCAGCGCCGCTTCCACGCCGGCGCCGCCGACGTCTGGCGGCGCAGCCGCGAGTTCGGCGCGCGCGTCGCGGCGGCGGGGGGCGCGTCGCCGGTGCCGTTGAACGCGGGCCTCGCGATCCACTCCGTGCGCGCCGCGGCGGCCGAGTCCATCGCCGAGCTGCGCCGGCTCGCGCACGAGTTCGACGGCCCGATCCACGTGCACGTCGCCGAGCAGCGCGCCGAGCTGCGCGACTGCGTCGCCGCCACCGGCAGGACGCCCGTCGCCTGGCTCGCGAGCCAGGGCTGGCTGGACGCGCGCTGGCAGCTGGTGCACGCCACGCACGTGGACGCCGGCGAGATCGCCGCGACGGCCGCCAGCGGCGCGGGCGTCGTCATCTGCCCGAGCACCGAGGGCAACCTCGGCGACGGCTTCACCGACGTGCCGGCGTGGCTGGCCGCCGACGTGGACCTGGCGCTCGGCTCCGACAGCAACGTCACGCGCAGCTGGCGCGAGGAACTGCGCTGGATGGAATACGGCCAGCGCCTGAAGCTGGAGCGCCGCAACGTCTGCGCGCAGCCGCGCGGCGCCACCGCCGCCCCGCGCGGCCGCGCCACGCGCCCGCAGCCCGACACCGCGGCCAGCCTGTTCGAGCGCGCCCGCGCCGGCGGCGGACGCGCGGCCGGGCATGCGTCCTGGGGCATCGCCGTCGGCGCGCGCGCCGACCTGCTGGTGGCCGACCCCGACGACGCCAGCCTGCTCGGCCTGCCGCGCGCGCGCTGGCTCGACGCCCTCGTCTTCTCCAGCCCCGGCCGGCCCTGGCGCGACGTGATGGTGGCGGGGCGCTGGGCGTTGCGCAATCACCACCACGCGCGAGTGCAGCGGATCGGCGCGGACTTCGCGCAGGCGATGCGCGGCCTCTGGGGCGAGTGAGGCGCGCATCACCGCCGCCGTCGGGTCGCCGGGCCGGCATGGCGATCCGCCGACGGCCTGCGGTCTCCCTGTGCGTGCCCGCCACGCACGGCTGATCGGCCGTCGCCCGGCCCCGTCGAGGAACCAACGGTCGCGCCGCGGGGTCGGATCCGTGTCTGCGGTGTAAAGCGCGTCGTCCCGTGCTCGACCTGCGCCGTTAAAGGCAGAGAATCATCGAACGCGCTGCGCGCGTTCCCGAAGGAGTACCGTCATGACCGCCCCCCGCTCTTCCGCCCTCCGCCGCTCGCTGGCCGTCGCCGTCGGCGCGCTGGCCCTCGCCTGCGGCGCCGCCCAGGCCGACCCGCACGGCGGCTGGCACGGCGGCGGCGGTGGCTATCACGGCGGCTATCACGGGGGTGGCTGGCATGAGGGCGCTCGCTGGAGCTACCGCGCCGGCTGGGGCTGGGGCTGGTGGGATCCGCTGTGGCCCGTCGGCGTCGGCCTGGGCATCGGCCTGGCCACCGCGCCCTACTCGTACTACTACGACAACCCCGGCTACGTCGTCGTCAACCCGGCGCCGTCCTACTACTACCCGCCCGCGCCGGTCTACGTGACCCCGCCCGCCGCCGCACCCGCGCCGGCGCCGCGCACGGCCGACCCGATCTTCTACCCGCGCAACGGCCAGAGCCCCGCGCAGACCGAGGCCGACCGCCAGGACTGCAACCGCTGGGCGACCACGCAGCCCAACGCGATGAACGACGCCAGCATCTTCCAGCGCGCGACCTTCGCGTGCATGGAAGGCCGCGGCTACACGGTGCGCTGAAGCGGCGCCCGCCGGCTCAGGCGAGGTCGCGCAGCGACAACGCGACCTCGACCGTTTCCTCGCCGCGGCGCAGCGTCATCGCGACGCGCGCGCCCGCCGGCGACTCCGCCAGCCGCTCGCGCAGCGCGGCCAGCCCGATCTCGCTCGCTGACGCGGCGCCGATGCGCACGATGACGTCGTCGACGCGCACGCCCGCCTGATCCGCCGGGCCGCCCGCCATCGCCGCCATCACGACGGCGCCCTGCGGGTGCGCGTTCACCCACAGCCCCGAACGATCGGCCGCGAACGGCCGCCCGGCGTCCGCGTTCGGCGCGAGGTGCACGACCCGGCGCGAATAGTCGAACGCGACGACGAAGCGGCACAGGATCTCGCCGCCGATGTTGCCGGCCACGTGCCGCATCGCCAGCGGGCCGTCGTCCGCCAGCGGCAGCCGCAGCACGGGGCCGTCGACGTGCAGGCCGCCCAGCGCCAGCCGTCCACCCCGAGCCAGCCGCCCCTGCGCCCGGCCGCCGATGCCCCAGCCGATGGTCGTCACGGCGCTCGCGCGACAGCGTTCGGCCAGCCCGTGTGCCTCGACGAAGGGCGCGTGCAGCACCAGCCCGCCGCGGTTTCCGGTGTCGAGCCAGAACTGTCCGGGCACGCCGTCGAGCACGCCCTCGACGCCCGGGAAGTGCCCGAAGAACGCGAGCGGCAGCGACTCGGCGGACGGTGGCGGCGCGAACGCCGCGGGGTCGGCCAGCAGCAGCTCGCGCCGCGCGTAGTCGACCTGCACCACGAGCCGCTTGAACAGCTCGACGCCCAGCACGCCATCCACCCGCAGGCCCTCGACCTCGTCGAAGCCGGGCATGTCGATCACGCGCAGCAGCTGGCGCTCGAGCGCGACGGCGCCGCCGACCTCCAGCCGCTCGACGCGCGCGAACCCGCTGCCCACCGACTGCGCGCCCGGCCCGCGCGCCTCCATCGCGCCGACGCTGGCCAGGCCGATGCGCCGCGCCGCGGCGCCGGCCACGAGGTTGACGCCGCCGGTGTCGAGCAGGAAGCGCAGCACGTGGCCGTCCAGCGCCACCGGCACGAACACGTGGTTGTTGACGACCTCGACCGCGACGCGCGCCTGCATCCCGTCGCCGACGAACGCGACGTCCGTGAACGCCTGGCCCGGCACGTCGAACGCATCGTGCGGCGGCGCGGCGTCGACCTCGACGGCCTCGACCAGCGTGACGCGGTCGAAGCGCGGGTCGCCGTTGCCGCTGGTCACGCGCCACGGCAGCGTCAGGCCGGCGACCGCGCGATGGTCGTCGAAGCGGCGCAGCGTCGGCTTGCCCAGTTGCTCCTGCACCAGGCGTTCGAGGCGGTGCGTGGCCGCGTCGAACCAGAGCTCGACCTCCTGCCCGCCCGCGGGCACGCAGCGCACGACGTCGAACGCGCGACCGTCGGCGTCGCGCCGGCCCAGCGACGCCGCGCTCGCCGGATGGCGCTCGGGCTGGAACCAGCCGCGCGCATGGATCCAGGCCTCGGTGGCGGCGGCGCGCCGGCCGGCCTCGGCGTCCTGCAGCACCACCTCGCCGTTGGCGCTGCGCTGCCAGGCGACGGCGCCGTCGAAGCCCGCGGCCATCGTGACCGGGCCCAGCGTGAGGCGCGTCGCGTGGCGCGCGGTCGGCAGATCGATCCACTGCTCGTACGGGCCCGACAGCCCGCCGGCCTGCGCGCGGCCGACCACGCGCAGCGTCCGCACGCGCGCCCACGCGGGGCCGCCCGCGGCCGCGAGCGCGCGGGCGAGGATCTGTTCGCAAGAGGGAAGTTCGTCGGTCATGCGGACTCCTGCGCGGCGCGACGGGCCGCGCGAGCGCCGCATTCTGGGCGCTTCGCGGCCGGCGGTGCTCGATATCCGTAGCGACTGCCTGCAATCCGCGGCGCGCAACATCGCCTTGACGCCGGGCACCTACAATATGGACATCGACAAGGCCGCGAAACGCGGCCCTGTGCCGGCGGATACCTCGAGACGTATCCGTCCGCCGGGCGATCGCCGAGCTTCCCCGGCAACCGCGTTCGCCGCATCGCGCGGGTCGTTCCCGCTGCGCTCACGCCTCCAGCCGGAACACGCCGACGATCTCGACCAGCCGCCCGGCCTGCGCGTTGAGGCTGTCCGCCGCGGCCGTCGACTCCTCGACGAGCGCCGCATTCTGCTGCGTCATGCGATCGATCAGGTTCACCGAATTCGCGAGATCGCCGAGGCCCGTCGTCTGCTGCCCCACCCGCTGCGCGATGCTGTCGAGGCTCGCGTGAACCGCCTGCACCCCGCCGACGATGACGGTCATCCGCTGTCCCACGAGGTGCGTCAACTCGTGGCTGCCGCGGATCTCGGCGACGCTGGCCGCGAGGAGCCCGCCGATCTCCCTGGCCGCCGTCGCGCAGCGCTGGGCCAGCTGGCGCACCTCGCCGGCGACCACGCCGAATCCGCGCCCGCTCTCGCCCGCGCGCGCCGCCTCGACCGCCGCGTTCAGCGCCAGCAGGTTGGTCTGGAACGCCAGGCCGTCGATGACGCCCACGATCTCCGACATGCGGGCGCTGCCGGCGGACAGGTGATTCATCCGGACAGCCAGGTCGTCCATCGCCGCCTGCCCGCGGTGCGCCGCGTCCGCGGCGTCGGATGCCAGCCCACTGGCGTCGCGTGATTCGGCGGCCGATTCGCACAGCGCGCCGTGCACCGAGTCCACCGTCGCGTTGGCCTGCTCGAGACGCGCGGCCGCCTGCTCGGTGCGATGGCCGAGATCGAGGTTGCCGGCGGCGACCTGCGCCGATGCGGTCGCCACGGCCGCGGCCGCTGAACGCACTTCGCCCAGCATGTCGATGAAGCGGATGCGCATGGCCTCGACGGCCTGCAGCATGGCGCCGATCTCGTCGCGCCCTCCCGGCGGCACGGGCCGCGAAAGATCGCCGGCGCCCACCCGGCCCAGCGCCGAGGTCACCGCGGCCAGCGGCCGCCCGACGCGCCGCCTCAGCAGCAGGTACAGGCCGGCGACCAGCGCCGCCGCGACGGCGCCGATCAGCATCAGGAACGGCGCGAGCGTGCGCCACTGGCCGCGCAGGGCCTCGGCCCCCGACGCCTCCCCGACGACCCAGTAGCCCGTGGCGTCGCTGCGATGCGCGACGGCGAGCCGCTCGCCGTCGACTATCCCCGTCGCGGCGTGGAACCCGGGCAGCGGCTTGCCGCTCGCGGCCTCGCGCAACGCGGCAGGCAGCGACTTCGCCCCGCCGGCGGCGTCGTCCAGCCGGACTCCGCGCAGGCGGGCAGGCGCCACGACCCGGGCCGGCTCGCCGTTGCGGCCGGGATCGACCACGTAGGCCGATCCCGACTCGAAGAACCGCGTGGCGTTCACGCGGCGCTCGATGGCGTCGTCGAAGTCCGTCAGGTTGAAGGCGACGTACAGCGCGCCGACGATCCGGTCCTGCAGGTCGCGAACGGGTTGCACGCGCTGTTCGAAGGAGTGTCCCAGCGCCAGGCCGCGGCCGACCCAGGTCTCGCCCCGCTGCAGCGACGCATAGGCGGGATGCCCCGGCGCGATGGCCCAACCGAGGGAGCGCTCGCCCCTGGCGTCGGTCAACGAGGTGCTGATCGCGACGAAACGCCCCCCTTGCGCCATCAGAACCGCGGCTTCGCCGCCGGTGAATTCCTTGAACTTGTCGCACGGCGCGTGGCGCTCGTTCAGCGGAATGCCGAGCTGGCTGAGTCGACCGGAGGCCTCGTCGAGGGAGAAGGTGCGCCCGAACTGGTCCGCGAACACCTTGGCGAAGCGCTCGACGAGCAGGCGCGCCGTCTGGTCCTGCGTGTCCAGCGAATCGGCGACCGATGCCGCGCGGGCGTCCATCCACGCCACGGTTCGCTCCCGCGCCTGCGCCAGCAGCATCGCCGTCATCGCGGCGCAGATGCCGCCGAGCGCCACGAGCAGCACGGCGCCGGCAAGCAGCGCGACCGAGCGCGCCAGGGAGGTGGGCGGCGCCGGTGCGGCAAGACCGGTGGACGCGGGGGATGGCTTCATGGTGAGTCTCCGTCGAACGTGATTGATTTCCGATTGATGCTATTTTCTTGTTGTGATTGTCATTGATTGATTTATTATCAGCACAACCTCATCCGTCGTAACGCAGGAGAAAGACCGTCATCTGCCCAAAGATGATCGCTTTACGCCATGAGGCCATGTAAAGACATCTTTCAATCACATCATACGGAGACAATCATGACGACGTCCTTGCGACCCCTTTCCGTGCTGGCTCTCGCACTCCTGGCGAGCGCCGCCCGGGCCGGCGAACCCTCGGTCAACATCTACGGCTTCGTCGACGTCGCCGTCGGCAAGGAGGCGGGCCAGAGCGGCACGCACCTGCTCGACGACGCCGGCAGCCGGCTGGGCTTCAAGGGCGAGCAGGACGTCGGCCACGGCCTGACGGCGTCGTTCCAGATCGAGGCCCGCTTCACCCCGCAGACCGGCGAGGCCTCGACGCCTTTCTGGAAGGGCGGTGCCTATGGCGCCCTCGCGGGCGACTTCGGCAAGGTCATCGCCGGCCGCTGGTGGTCGCAGGCCTTCCTGAAGTCGCAGTTCGCGGCCGATCCGTTCGGCGAAGCGACGGTCGGACTGAACTACGGCACCGTCGGCTGCGGCGGCGGCACCTGCGTCGGCGCGTTCTGGGTCAACAACAGCGTGTCGTACGAGAACAGCTTCGGGCCGGTGTCCGTGGGCGTGCAGGTCGCCGAGAAGCCGGCCTCGGGCGGCAACAGCCCAGTCAACGGCGGGGTCAGCTTCGCGCAGGGCGGGCTGTATGTCGGCCTCGGCTACGAGAAGTCCGGCCAGGGCGACGCCTCGTGGAGCAGCGGCACCGTCAACTACGACTTCGGCGCCGCCAAGCTGTACTCCGGCTACGGCACCGGCAAGGACAACGCGGGCGCCAGCCACCGCAACGCGATCGTCGGCATCGACGTGCCCATCGGAGACGGCCACCTGATCGGCGCCTACGACCAGCATCGCGTCGCGGGCGTGACGGTGACCTCGAAGGCCGCGCTCGGCTACCAGTACAACCTGAACAAGAACGCGAAGCTGTTCGCCACGATCGCCGACGACGCCAAGGCGGCGGCGAACAAGACCGGCTACGACCTCGGGCTCATCTACAGCTGGTAAGGCCGAACGGGCCGCCCCGTGGATCGGGACGGCCCTCGCGACGCCGCGAGGCGCGGTGGCGCGAACGCCCTGGGCGCCGCATACCGCCGCAGCGGGATTCACGACGCCGTCGCACCCACCCCCGGAAGCGTGATGCGGAACGCGCAGCCGCCGTCGGGCGGGCTGTCGACGCAGATGGCGCCGCCCATCGCCTCCACCAGTTCCTTGCTGATCAGCAGGCCCAGGCCATGCCCCTTGACCTTGGAGCGCTCGGCGCCCAGACGGTCGAACGGCTGGAACAGGCGCTCGCGCTGGGCGGCGGTCAGTCCGGGGCCGGAATCACGAATGGCGATCTCGACATCCTCGCCGCCCTGCACCGACACCCAGACATGGCCGGCATCGACGTTGTACTTGACCGCGTTGGACAGCAGGTTGACGAGCACCTGGCGCAACCCGCATGCATCGGCGCGCACCAGTGTCAGCGACGGCGCCTGGACGTCCACGCAGATGCCCCGCGTGCGGGCCGCGGGCTCGACCAGCCGGATCGCCTCGTCGAGGGTGCGCAGCACGTCGTGGGATTCGCCGCGCCGGTGCAGGCGGCCTTCCGCCAGGGGCCCCAGCGACATCAGGGTGTCGATGACGTCCGCCATGTGCCAGCCCGCGAACGCGATGTGGCCGACCCATTCCTCCACCGCCGGATCGGCCGGACTGGCCCGACGATCGTTGGACCGGACCAGCTCGGCGAACCCCACGATCGCGTTGAGCGGACCGCGCAGCTCGTGCGCGATCTTGCATACCAGCATCCAATGCGCGCGATTGCCGGCTTCGGCCTGCTCCTTCGCGTGACGCAGTTCACTCACCTGAAGGCGCAACACCTTCAACTCTTCGCCCGTTGCCGTCTTGCACATACCCGCCTCCAGCGAGATGCATGCTCAGCCGTCTTCGCTGCCCTGGGTCATGCCCGCGGCACAGCCAGTCGCCGCCTTGCAGATTTCAAGGAAATCTCCCGCGCGCTGCGAGGCGCCGCCGACGAGCACGCCGTCGACGCCGGGACAAGCCATGATGGCCCTCGCGTTGCGCGGATCCACGCTCCCTCCATACAAGCGACGCACTTCACGCACGTCGCGTTGTCCATGGAATCGCAGGACGTGCTCGATGAATCCGTGCACGTCCTCGATCATTCCCACCGACGCCGTCCGCCCGCTGCCGATGGCCCAGACGGGCTCGTACGCCAGGACGACGGCGCCCAGGCTGGCGCCAAGCGCCGCGACCAGGCGCTGCAGCTGGCGCCGCAGCACCTCCTCGGCGCGATGGTCGTCGCGTTCCTCGGCGGTCTCGCCGATGCAGACGATCGGCGTGATCCCGGCGTCCAGCGCGCGCCGCGCCTTGGCCGACACGTCCGCATCGGTCTCGCCACGTCCGTGCCGTCGTTCGGAGTGGCCCACGATCACGAAGCGCGCCCCCGTGGCCCGGACCATCGCCGCGCTGACGTCGCCCGTCGAGCGGCCGTCGTCCGCCGCGGAACAGTCCTGCGCGCCCCAGCGCAGCGGGGTGCACCACCAGGCCGCCTGCGCCGCCATCAGCAACGGATGCGGCACGCAGACCGCCACCTCGCAGCGCCCGCCCAGCGCGGGCAATTCGCCGCACGCCTGGGCCGCGAACGCCTGGACACGGGCGACGTCGCCCGTCATCTTCCAGTTGCCGACGACCAGCTTGCCCGGGTTCATTGGAGGAACTTTCCGTCGCGCGAGAACACGGTGAGGTCCACCTGCGCCGGCGTGCGGCGATCGCTCTCGCCCGGCGTGAATGCCGCCAGGAAGCCGCCCAGGTCCCGCGGCGGCTGCACGGCGAGCGCCTCGGCGATCTGCGCGGGTGCGAATCCGCGCGCGCCGCGCAGCGCATCCACCAGCAGCCCCGTCGCGACATAGGCCTCCATGGCCGGGAAGGAGGGCTGCAGCGCATGGTGCTGGCAGAACGCCTGGAAGCGGCGCCCCACGAGCGAGGCGGACGACCAGGGAAACGGCATCACCTGCGTCACCGACACGCCTGTCGCGAGCGGCCCCAGACGCTCCATCAGCGCGTCGCCGCCGACGGTGGACAGGGTGTAGAACAGCCCGGTGAACCCGCCGCGACGCACCGCGTCGACGAAGCGGGCGGAGGCGACGTAGTCCGCACCCACCAGGACCGCCTCCGGCCTGCCGGCCAGCACCGACGACACGGCGCCGGTCAGGCTGTACGCCCCGCCGTCGTGGTCGACGCTGGAGATCGAGGCGACCTGCCGTCCCTGCGACTCCGCCGCCGCCATCAAGGCATCGCGCAGCTCCCAGCCCTGCGAGTTGTACTCCGTCAGCAGCGACAGCCGCTCGATGCCGATCAGGCGCGTGTGCCGCGCGATGAACCGGATCTCGTCGACATGGCCGGCACGCACGTTGAAGACCCAAGGAAACACGCCCGACCGCAGCTCCTGCGAGCCGCTCATCGCCGCGACGTAGGGCAGGCCTTCCTCGCGCGCCCCGCGCGGGCCGGCGCGATGGGCCCCGGCGCCGACGAACCCGAACAGCAGCGACACGCGGTGTTCGGACGCCAGCAGCTTCACGTTGACGGCCGTCCGCTCCGGACTGTTCTCGTCGTCCATGGTCACCAGCTCCAGCCTGCGGCCGGCGACGCCGCCCTGCGCGTTCGCATCCTCGAGCACGGCGCGAGCGGCGTCGCGGAACGCGAGGCCCTGGCGCGCGAGCGGCCCGCTGACGGGCGCGGACTGGCCCAGGCGGATCGGCGCGCGATCCGCGCCGGCGGCCAGCGCCCGCTCCGGCCCG
>DASQCX010000236.1:0-4168 GCA_035634455.1 Burkholderiaceae bacterium | reverse complement strand
TTGCCGCTGGTGGCGAAGTCGGCCGCCGGGGTGATGGTGCCGCCGCCGGTGGTCGTCGTGGACGAGATCGACCAGGTGCTGGCCTCGCCGGCGACGGGAGTGTCGTTGGACGCGAGGTTCAGCGTTCCGGTGGTGGCGTTTTCCGTCGCAGAGAACGTGTCGGCGGCGGCGGCCGGGTTGATCGCGGTGACGTTGACCGTGACAGTGGCGGTCGACGCATGGCCCGAGCCGTCGGTGATCGTGTACGTGAAGGTGTCGGCGCCAAGGAAGCCGCCGTTGGGCGTGTAAGTGAACTTGCCACTGGTGGCGAAGTCGGCGGCGGGCGTGATGGTGCCGCCATGGGCGGTCGTCGTGGACGTGAGCGACCAGGTGTTGGCCTCGCCGGCGACCGCGGTGTCGTTGGATGCGAGGTTCAGCGTGCCGGTGGTCGAGTTCTCGGTGGCGCTGAAAGTGTCGGCGGCGGCACTCGGATTGATCGCCGCGACATTGAGGGTCACCGTCGCAGTCGAGGCGTGACCCGAGCTGTCGGTGATCGTGTAGGTGAACGTGTCGACACCGCTGAAGCCGGCGTTGGGCGTGTAGGCGAACTTGCCGCTGGTGGCGAAGTCGGCCGCCGGGGTGATGGTGCCGCCGCCGGTGGTCGTCGTGGACGCGACCGACCAGGTGCTGGCCTCGCCGGCGACCGCCGTGTCGTTGGATCCCAGGTTCAGCGTGCCGGTGGTCGCGTTCTCGGTCGCACCGAACGTGTCGGCGGTGGCCACCGGGTCGATGGCCGCGACATTGATCGTGACAGTCGCCGTCGACGACTGGCCGGAGCCATCGGTGACCACGTACGAGAACGTGTCGGCGCCGTGGAAGCCGGCGTTGGGCGTATACGTGAAATTGCCGGTCGTCGCGAAGTCCGCCGCCGGCGTGATCGCGCCGTTGGCCGTGGCGGTGGAAGGCAGCGACCACGTGTTGCTTTCGCCCGCGACCGGCGCGTCGTTGGCAGCGACGCTCAGCGTGCCGGTCGTCGCGTTCTCCGTCGCGCCGAAGCCGTCGGCTGCCGCGACGGGGGCGATCGCCGCGACGTCGATGGTGACCGTCGCGGTCGAGGCGTGGCCCGAGCCGTCGGTGATCGTGTAGGTGAACGTGTCGACGCCGCTGAAGCCGGCGTCCGGCGTGTACGTGAAGTTGCCCGACGTGGCGAAGTCGGCGGCCGGCGTGAGCGTGCCGTGCGACGGGTCGGCCGCGACGCTCCAGGCGTTGGTCTCGCCGGCGACCGGCGTGTCGTTGCCGGCCAGGCTGCCCGTGACCGGCGTGTTCTCGTGCGCGGACAGCGTGTCGGACGTGGCGACGGGCGCGATCGGCGTCACGGTGAGCGTGACCGTGGCGGTGGAACTGGATCCCGCGGCGTCGGTGACCGTGTAGGCGAAGCTGTCGCTGCCGTGGAAGCCGGCGGTCGGCGTGTAGGTGTAGCTGCCGTCGGCGTTGACGACGACGCTGCCGTGGCTCGCGTTGCCGGCGAGCGCCCAGGCGCTGCTGCCGTCGGCCGATGCGGTGTCGTTGGCGGCCAGCGAGCCGCTGACCGAGGCGTTCTCGGCGACGGTGGCGGTGTCGGGCACGGCCGCGGGCACCGGTGCCACGGCGAGCGTGACGCTGGCGCTGGAGGTGGAGCCGTTCGCGTCGGTGATCGTGTAGGTGAACGAGTCCGCGCCGCTGTAGTGCGCGGCGGGCACGTAGCTGAACGTGCCGTCGGGGTTGACCGTGACCGAGCCGTGCGCGGCGCCGCTGGCCAGCGACCAGGTGTTGCCGCCGTCGGCCGACGGCGTGTCGTTGCCGGCGAGCGAGCCGGTGATCGCGTGGTCCTCGGTGCCGGAGAAGGCGTCGGACACCGCCACGGGCGCATGGTCGACCGGGCCAGCGACGACGATGGTCACCGTGGAGGTGGCCGTGCCGGAACTGCCGTTGCGCTCGGTGTAGGTGAACGTGACGCTGCCCGACACGCCCGCGCCGGGCGTGAAGACGAGGGTGCCGTCGGGGTTCATCGCGACCGTGCCCTGGGGCAGCGTCACGGGCGTGTTCGGGGTGATGGCATGGCCGGCGACGGCGACGATCGTGACCGCCGTCGTCGACGTGTCGTTGCTGCGCGGGTCGAACACGACGGGGGTGTTGGCCGCGGTGGATTCGGCGTCCGGGTTCGCGACCGGCGGCGAGGCGAGCGGGCCGCCGGCCTGCCCCTGCGACGCGACGACCGCCCCGGCCACCGCACCGAAGTGCAGCGGCGCGGCCGCCGTCACCGATTCGCTGTCGCGCCCGACGCGCAGGCCTTCGCTGAGGCTGCCGTCCGCGCCGCCGCCGGCGGCCGGCACGACCTCGGCGTCGCCGCGGCCCACCTGCGTGATGATGCGTTCGACGTCGTCGCCGGCGCCGTTGCCGGCGAGCAGCGTCTTCGCGTGCGCCTGGAGCTGGACGATGCCGTCCTGCGAGGTGAGCACGACGTCGCCCTTGCGGATCACGTCGCCCACCTGCAGCGGCCGCACCTGGCCGTCCTGCAGGCGGATGTGCGCCTCGCCCCAGACGCCGGCCACCGTGCCCATGAGCTGGCGCACCGGTACATAGCCGCGCGCGATCAGGACGTGCTCGGCCAGCGGGATCCCGGCGGCATGCTGCAACGGGCCGATCCCCGATTTCGCGTTGTGGCCGGCGACGGCGTCTTGCAGGTGCGGATTCAGCGGGGAGGACGACGTCATGCCTGGGATACTCCGAATGGGCTGCTCACCGAAACCGGCTTGTCGTCGTATCGGGCATTCCACCGAGATATTCAGTGGGAAATCCTTGATGCTGACAAGCGACCGACTTCAGTAACAGTTCGAAGCAATTATCCCGGCAATGACGAATTCTTATAAGGCGTGTCTGGGTCGATTTCCGTGATCATGATCACAGATGCCGATCGATGCGGGCGAATAGCGAGAGCACCCCGCAAGCGTGAAAAAGTAACGGTTGGCGCGAATTCGAGGCTGGCGAGATGCTGGATGCCAAATAGTTGGCAATATCTCAGCGTTCCCGCAATGCGTACGACTTGACTTTGAGGACGGGCTTCAATAGGTACGAAAGCACCGTTTTCTGGCCGGTCAGGATATCCACCTCGGCGGTCATGCCGGGAATGATCGGCAGCTTCTCGTTGAAACCCGTCCGGTGGGTGCGCACGCGCACGACGTAGTAGGCGTTGCCCTTGTCGTCGACCACGCTGTCGGGGCTGATGTTCTCGACGTCGGCGTCCAGGCCGCCGTAGATCGAGAAGTCGTAGGCGGTGAACTTCACGTTCGCCTTCTGGCCCGGGTGGATGAAGGCGATGTCGCGCGGCTGCACGCGGGCGTCGAGCACCAGCGAGTCGTCCAGCGGCACGATCTCGACGATGTCCTTGCCCGGCTGCACCACGCCGCCCACGGTGTTGGCCAGCAGGCGCTGGACGCGCCCGCGCACCGGCGACTTCACCTGCGCCTTGCTCACCTTGTCGGTCAGGCCCGCCTGGCCCTGGTTCAGCGCGTTGAGCTTGCCCAGCGCCTCGGCCAGGTCGCGGCCGGCCTCGTTGCGGAAGGCCAGTTCGGTCTCCTGGATCTTGCGGCTCGATTCCTGGACGGCGGCCTGCACGCGCCCGATCTGCGCCTGCGCCTGCTCCATGTCGCCGCGGTTCTTGGTGACGTCGCGCTCCAGGCGCAGGATGTCCACCTGCGAGACGGCGCCGGTGGCCAGCAGCGGACGGGTCTGGTTCAGCTCCTGCGTCGACAGCTCCAGCGCGCGCTGGGCCGCGGCCTTGCGGGCCTGCATCTCGGCCAGCTCCTGCTCGTGCTGCGACAGCTGCTGGCGCACGATCTGCACCTGCGTCTGCAGCTCCGTCACGCGCGAGTCGTACAGCTTCTTCTCGCCCTCGACCAGCGCGCGCTCCTCGTCGCTGGCGGGCGTCGGCGGCAGGAAGCTGCTGCCTTGCGCGAGCGCGCGCAGCCGCGCGACGCGCGCCTCGAGCGCGAAGCCCTGGGCCGCGTTGTCGGCGGCGGCGGAGGTGGCGCGCGTCGGGTCGATCATCAGCAGCACCTGGCCGGCCTCGACCTTGTCGCCTTCGTGCACGAGGATCTGCTCGACCACGCCGCCGTCCAGCGACTGCAGCACCTGCAGCTGCCTCGACGGC
>DASQCX010000235.1:0-2616 GCA_035634455.1 Burkholderiaceae bacterium | reverse complement strand
CCCCCACCGCGCCGCGCCGGGCGCGCAAGGGGCCGGTCCAAGGCGGCGGCGTCGGTGTTGCGCGACGCGTTATGTCGCGTGATGGATCGCCGCCGGACATCGCCGGAACATGCGTCCCATGCCGGCCGGAGACGCGAAACGTCGCGACGGGCCGGCCCCGAAGTCCCGGCAGGGGCGCCGCGCAGGGCAAGACCGGCGCGTCAAGACAGTCACGACAAATTCGAGGAGAAAGCCATGTTCCACACGTCCATCACCGCCCGCGCCGCGATCCCGTCGTCCGTCGACCGCCGCTTCGCCTTCGACGACGGGCCGTTCCCTGCCAAGCTCGGTCTCTGCGACAACCTGGCGCCTGCCACGGACGACTGCGAGGCGCTGCGCTTCGCAGCCGAGGCGGCCCGGTCCAACGCCGGCAACGCGTTCCGCCCGGCCTTCGCGACCGGCGACTGGCGCGTGTTCGCCAGCTTCTGCGTCGTCCGTCGCCTGCCGGCGGGCCATCGCGTCCTGATCCCGGGCCGCTCCGACGGCGTCCTGCACTTCGTGGTCGAAGGCAGCCTGTGGCAGGAAGCGGCCGGCGCCGCGCAGGCCGCCACGAGCCAGGCCAAGGTGCTGCAGCCCGGCGCGATCGTCGGCGAGGACGCCGTGTTCTCGGACGGCCCCTGCGCGCTGGACGTCCGGGCGCTCGAGGACTCGCTCGTCCTCGAACTCACGCTCCCGCGCCGCAAGGAGCTGGCGGCGTCCTGCCCCGAGATCGGCTTCGAGCTGCTGCGCGCCGCCGGCGCGGTGATCGCCGCACGCAACCGGACATCCGGCCTGCGCGCCGAACTCGCCGCGAACTGATCCCGCCCCGCACGACACCGCTTCGAAGGAACGCCATGACGACGTACGTGCTCTCGCTGACCGGCGACGAGGAGAAGGCCGCCAACGCCACGCACTGGGCGCGGTTCCGCAAGGCCAAGCTGCTTTCGGTCTCCCGCAAGCCCGCCGAGCGATCCGCCGCCGACCGGGCCGGCAAGGACAGCATCGTCATCCTGGAACGGGGGTCGACGCATCCCCTCGAACCGCAGCGCCGGCCCGGCACGCACGACCCCGAGGCGCTCGCCGCGCTGCTGGTGCGCACGCTGGACATCCAGGACGGCACGGGGGTCGTGCTCGCCGATTTCGACAACGAGGAGTTCGCGGCCGATGTGGTGGCGCGGATCGCGGCGCTGGGGCGCGACGTCACCTGCACGGGGCGGATCGCGGACTTCGCGTTCGGGCTCGGCGTGCGGGGGCGGTTCTCGCGCGCCTGAGATGCCAGGCGCGCGCGGACGTCCGCTCGAACGTCCGCGGGCCGACTCAGGCAGCCAGGCTGTCGGCCGTCACTGCAGACGGCAGACCTGCTGCGAGTTCGACCATTCCTTCTGCACGGTGTAGGTCACGCCGTCGGTACCGACCATCGTGCCCTGCTGCGCGTTGCAGATGTCGCCGATCTCGCCGTAGGTACGGTTGTACCAGGCCAGCGGCGACGCGTAGGTGGTCGCGATGCCGACGTCCGGATCGGTGACGGTCTCGATCATCTCGTGCGAGGCGACGGAGCTCATGTTGTTGAACGCCGTGCTGCCGCCGCAACCCACGTCGCAGCCCGAGCCCGCGCTGTTGTCCGGGTGCACGCCGTACATCCAGGTCGAACTGGTGCCCACGACCGTGCCGTGGTAGGCGCAGAAGCCGCCGACACGCAGGAGCTCGAGCTGCCCTGGCTGATCGACTTGCCCTTGGGGAAGTACACGGCGTAGTACGTGTTGGCGTTCGGCGCGGCGAGGTGGCCGGCGGCGATCTGCGCGGCCAGCTCGGCCTGGATCTGCGCGTCGGTGATCGTGCTGCCGTTGCGCGAGCTGGACGGCGTGATCGCGACCTGGCCGGCGAAGCTGCCGTAGCCGATCGTCTGCGTCGTCTTGCCGCTGCCGCTGCCGTAGTCGCCGTTCAGCCACGTGAAATAGGGGCTGCCGACGACGCCGCCGTAGAACGCGGACATGGTGCCCGTGCCGGTGCCCTGGACGAACGACTGGTAGGTGCCGCTGCCGTACAGCACCTGGATCACCTTGATGCTGTTGACGACCGGGCCGCCGTAGTAGGTCAGCGTCTTGCCCGAGGTGCGCGCCGAGGTCGAGCCCGAGTGCAGCGCCGCTTCGGCGGCGGCACGCTGCGCCGCCACGGATCCAGGCATCGCCAGGGATGCCGGGTCGTCCTTCCAGTGCACGCCGCGCGGCGCCGCGATGTCCGCGGGCGTCTCCTTGATGGGCTGGTCGGCCAGGGCGCAGAACGACGCCGCGGCGGTCGCGGTCAGGACGACGACGGAACGGGCAAGACGACCGGGAACGTGGAACTTCATGACGCAATCCTCTCGGGTGGATGGGATATCGAATGGGCGACCGATCCCTGATCGAGGAATGGTCGAGCTGCACATTAGCGGCCACGACGGCTCTCCGGCAGCGGGTTGTCCCCGAGTTGTCACACTGCCATCCCCGAAACGCGGTATGTCGCGTCCCTCCGCGTGCCACCCGATGCGGGGCTGCGCCTCGCGAGCCCATGCAAGGCCGCCGTGGCGCATCAGGGTCGACCCGGACCAACGCATGCAGC
>DASQCX010000234.1:0-5619 GCA_035634455.1 Burkholderiaceae bacterium | reverse complement strand
CTTGCGCGAATCGACTCGGCCGCGGCGAGAATCGCCCGATGGATCTGCACCCGCTCAAACCGCTCGTGGCCCTGCTGGCCATCGTCAACCCGATCGGCGCGATCCCGTTCTTCCTGCACTTCACGCAGAACCTGAACCGGCCGCAGCGCCAGCGCACGGTGCGCGTCGCGTCGGTCGCGTCGTTCATGGTGGTGGCGCTGAGCGCCGTCTGCGGCCTGCAGATCATCGAGTTCTTCGGCATCAGCATCGCGTCGTTCCAGGTCGGCGGCGGGTTGCTGCTGCTGATCTCGTCGATGAACATGCTCAACGCCCAGCAGGCCGAGAGCCGCGGCTCGGACGTCGGCGACGGCCAGGCCAAGGCCGACGCCGGCGACTCCATCGCCATCGTGCCGCTGACCATCCCGCTGCTGACCGGGCCGGCCACGATCTCGACGATGGTCATCTACGCCGACAAGACCCGCACCTTCGTCGAGCACGCCGTGCTGGTGGGCTACGGCGTCGTGATCGGCGTGGCCACCTTCGCGGCGTTCTCGGCCGCGGGCCGCATCGCCAAGCTCCTTGGCCGCACCGGCATCAACGTCATGACGCGGCTGATGGGCCTGATCCTGGCGGCCATGGCCGTCGAGCTCCTGTCCGACGGCCTGACCAAGCTCTTCCCGGCGCTGGCCTCGGTGGCTGCCCGTTGAACGTGAGCGCCCGCATCCTGCTGCTGGAGGACGACCCGGCCATCGCCGGCACGGTCGCCTTCGCGTTGCAGCGGGAAGGGTTCGCGGTCGACCACGTCCTGCTGGTCGGCAATGCGCGCGAGGCCGCGGCTCGGGCGCTGCCGGCGCTCGCGATCCTCGACGTCGGCCTGCCGGACGGCAGCGGCCTGGACCTGTGCCGCGCCTGGCGCCAGTCGGGCGACGACGCCCTGCGCGCGCTGCCGGTGCTGATGCTGACCGCGCGCGCCGAGGAGCTGGACCGCGTCGTCGGCCTCGAGCTCGGCGCCGACGACTACCTGACCAAGCCGTTCAGCCCGCGCGAGCTGGTGGCGCGGGTGCGGGCGTTGCTGCGGCGGGCGTCGCTGGCGCCGTCGGCCGCGCCGTCGCCGGGCTTGTTCGAGCTCGACGCCGAGGGCCAGCGCATCGCGTTCGCCGGCCAGTGGCTGGCGCTGACGCGGCTCGAGTTCGGCCTCCTGCGCGCGCTGCTGCGCTCGCCCGGGCGCATCCGCTCGCGCGAGTCGCTGCTCGATGAAGTCTGGGGCGCCGAGGGCGACGCCACCGACCGTACCGTCGATACCCACGTGAAGACCTTGCGTGCCAAACTGCGCGCCGTCCGGCCCGAGCTCGAGCCCATCGCCACGCACCGCGGCATGGGCTACTCGCTGGCCGTGGCCCCCCGCTGATCCCTTTCGTCTCGTCATGCGCCTCGGCCTGCGACTGCTGTTCGCGTTCTTCGTCATCACCGGCCTGGCCGGCTTCTTCGCGCTGCAGGTGTTCCGCAGCGAGGTCAAGCCGAGCGCGCGCGAGGTGCTGGAGGACTCGCTCGCCGACACCGCCAACCTGCTGGCCGAGCGGGCCGCCGCCGACCTGCGCGCGATGCCCGCCGGCGGCACGCTGCAGGACTCGGCGCTGGCGCGGGAGGTGGCGGCGTACCGGCGCCGTCCGGTCGACGCGCAGATCTGGGGGCTGCACAAGCGCACGCTGGACCTGCGGATCTACGTCACCGATGCCGGCGGTCGCGTCGTGCTCGACTCCGGCTTCGGCTCCGACGCGCGCGGGCCGGCCGCGGCCGCCAGCTCCGCCGTCGGCCAGGACTACTCGCGCTGGCGCGACGTCTGGCTGACGCTGCGCGGCCAGTACGGCGCGCGCGCCACCCGCGTCGTGCCCGACGACGACGGCAGCTCGGTGATGTACGTCGCCGCGCCCGTGCGCGACGGCGATCGCGTGATCGGCGTCGTCACGGTCGGCAAGCCGCTGGCCACGGTGCAGCAGTTCATCGACCGGGCACAGCGGCGCATCCTCGTCGCCGCGTTCTGGCTGCTGGGGCTGTCGGCGGCGGTGGGCGTGCTGGTGACGTTCTGGATGGTGCGCGCCGTGCGCCAGCTCAAGGGCTACGCGACGCAGGTGCACGCCGGCGACCGCGTGCCGGTGCCCAAGCTGCCCGGCGAGCTGGGCGACCTGGCCGTGGCCGTCGACGAGATGCGCGAGCGGCTAGAGGATCGCGAGCGCCTGCAGCACACGGTGCGCGCCCTGACGCACGAGCTCAAGAGCCCGTTGACCGCGATCCAGGGCGCCGCCGAGCTGCTGGGCGACGAGCTGCCGGCCGAGGATCGCGTGCGCTTCGCGCAGCAGATCCAGGATCAGTCGCTGCGGCTGCGCGACCTGGTCGACCACATGCTGGAGCTGTCGCGGCTGGAAGGCCAGCGCGCGCTTGCGCACCCGCGGCCCGTCGCGCTGCTGGAGCTGATCGACGAGGTCGCGACCGCCCGGGTGCCGCTGGCGATCCAGCGCGGCGTCGGCCTGGTGTGGGAGGCGCGCACCGACATCACGCTGGCCGGCGAGCCGGAGTCGCTCACGCTGCTGTTCTCCAACCTGTGGTCCAACGCGCTGGACTTCGCGCCCGAGGGTAGCGCCATCACAGTGGCGCTGCGGCGCGCCGGCGCGGAGGCGGTGTTCACGCTACGCGACGCAGGCCCGGGCGTGTCCGACTTCGCGCTGCCGCAGCTGGGCACGCGCTTCTTCTCGCTGCCGCGTCCGCGCGACGGCCGCCGCGGCAGCGGCCTGGGCCTGGCCATCGTGCGGCAGGCGGCGGCGCTGCATGGCGGCAGCGTGGCCTTCGAGCTCGCGTCGCCCGGCCTGCGCGTGACCGTGCGGCTGCCCGCGTCGGCCGCCTGAGCGGCGCGCACTTCACGCTCGCCACACAAACCACATCGCGTCCTCACGCGGCGGCGGCATCGTCGCGGCATCGCGCCGGCGTCCGGCGCACCCGAGGAGAGAACGATGAGGTTTCCGTTGCTGGCCAAGGTGGGCGCGCTCGCGCTCGTGGGCCTGATGCTGCTGGCGGCGCTGTCGCGCATCGAGGGACTGGTGTGGGAGCGCAAGGCGCGCGGCGAGGAGGCGGTGCGCGGCGTCGAGCACTCGCATGCGGCGGCGCAGTCGGTGCTGGGGCCGTTGCTGGCGCGCCGCTGCACCGAGGAATGGGACGAGGTCGTCGACAGCGACAAGGGCCGCGGCGCCAGGACGATGCGCCGCGACTTCGAGCTGCGCCAGGCGCCTGGCCGGCTGGCGGTGGACGCGACGACCAAGGCCGATCCGCTGTGGCGCGGCCTGTTCAAGATCAATGCGTGGGTGGGGCATTTCACCGTCGCCGCGGACTTCGCGACGATGGCTGCGCTGAAGCCCGGCGCCGAGCATCCGGGCGGGCGCCTGCGCTGCGGCGCGCCCGTGCTGCTGGTGGCCTTGAGCGACGTGCGCGGCGTGCGTGCCGCCGCGGTCAGCCTCGACGGCCAGGCCGCGGTCGGCGCCGAGCCCGGCACCAGCGGATCGGCCTACGCCAGCGGCCTGCACATGACGCTGCCCGCCGAGCGGATCGAGGGCGACGCGAGCGCCCGGCCGCTGTCCGTGCGCATGGACCTCGACCTGGTCGGCACCAGCCAGCTCGCCTGGGTGCCGGCCGCCGACAGCCTGCGCTGGACGCTGCACTCCGACTGGCCGCACCCGTCCTTCGGCGGCCAGTTCGCGCCCGAGCAGCGCGAGGTGCGCCCCGACGGCTTCAGCGCCACCTGGAACCTGTCGGCGCTGGCCACCACGGCGCCGGCGGACGTCGCGCACGCGCTCGCCCTGTGCGCGCCCGGCCCCGTGGTGACCGCCGGCGACGCCGCCGACGACCCGAGCGCCAAGTCCGACAAGTGCCTCGACCTCATGAGCGTGGCCTTCATCGATCCGGTCAACCCGTACGTGCTGAGCGACCGCGCGGTGAAGTACGACTTGCTGTTCATCGTGCTGACCTTCATCGCGGTCGGCCTGGTCGAGGTGCTGTCCGGCCGCCGCGTCCACCCCGTGCAGTACCTGCTGGTGGGGCTGGCGCTGTCGCTGTTCTTCCTGCTGCTGCTGTCGTTGTCGGAGCACCTGCCCTTCGCGCAGGCCTACGCCGCGGCGGCGTCCGCGTGCGCGCTGCTGCTGGGCGTCTACGCGGCCTCGATGCTGGGGCGCCGTCTCGCCGGCCTGCTGTTCGGGCTCGGCATCGCGCTGCTGTACGGCCTGTTGTACGCGCTGCTGCAGATGGAGCAGAACGCGCTTGTCATCGGTTCGGTGATGCTGGTCGCGGCGCTGGCCACGGTGATGATGCTGACGCGCGGGATCGACTGGTACGCGCTGTTCGCCCGGCTGCGCGCCAATGGCGAACCGCTGCGCACGGTGCGCGCCGACGGGAGCGCGACGTGAGTTCGCGCGGGCCGGCGCTGGCGGACGGCGACTGGTGGGCGCCGCACGTCCTGATCGCCGCCTTCGTCGTGCTGGTCGCCGCGATCCTGCTGGCGGTGCCGGGCTGGTCGGCGCCGCTGCACGCCTGGATCGCGCTGGCGGCGTTCGTGATCGGCGTGCTGGCGCTGCACGCGGCGGGACGCGCCGGCGCGTCGGCCTGGCGCCGACGCTGGCGCGCGGCGCTGCTCGCGGTGCTGCTGTCTGCAGGGCTTGCCGCCGCCGCGGCCGCCATGCTGCACGTCGGGCGCCGGATCGGCCCGGCGGATGCCGGCGACATCCTCGTGGAGCCGGCCGAGCCCGCCCGCGCGACGCGATGACGGCGCAGGCGCCCGCCAGCTGGCTCGACGCGTGGTTCGCGATGTGGACCGCCGAGCACGACGCGGGCATCCCTGCGTCGCTAAGATGCGCTTCCATGCACCTCGGCGATCCGTTCGACTTCATCGTGATCGGCGCCGGCACGGCCGGCTGCCTGCTGGCCAACCGGTTGTCGGCGGATCCGCGGCATCGCGTGCTGCTGGTCGAGGCCGGCGGGCGCGACAGCTATCCGTGGATCCACATCCCGGTGGGCTACCTGTACTGCATCGGCAACCCGCGCACCGACTGGCTGTACAAGACCGAGCCCGACCCGGGCCTCAACGGCCGCGTGCTGCGCTACCCGCGCGGCAAGGTGCTCGGCGGCTCGTCCAGCATCAACGGCATGATCTACATGCGCGGCCAGGCGCGCGACTACGACGGCTGGGCACAGCGTACCGGCGACCCGGAATGGGCCTGGTCGAAGTGCCTGCCCTACTTCCTGCGCCATGAAGACCACTGGCGCGGCGACGCCCCGCCCGTGCACGCGGGCCCCGGACACGACGCGAGCGGACGGCGCAGCGGCGGCGAGTGGCGCGTCGAGAAGCAGCGCCTGTCGTGGCCCATCCTCGACGCCTTCGCGCAGGCCGCGGTGCAGGCCGGCATCCCGGCGACCGACGACTTCAACCGCGGCGACAACGAAGGCGTCGGCTACTTCGAGGTCAACCAGCGCCGCGGCGTGCGCTGGAACGCGGCCAAGGGCTTCCTGCGGCCGGTGCTGCACCGGGCCAACCTGAAGGTGCTGACGGGCGCGCACGTGACGCGCCTGCTCCTCGAGCCCGGCGACGGCACGGCGGGCGCG
>DASQCX010000233.1:0-7348 GCA_035634455.1 Burkholderiaceae bacterium | reverse complement strand
ACGCCGACGACCTGGCGACGAAGCCCTGGGCGCCGAGCACCGCAGCGCAGTCGCGCGAAGGCCGCAGGCCGTAGCCGACCGCGGACGCATGAGCGCAACAGGAACCCCCACCCGCCCCGCGACGCGAGGTCTCCGAGCGCCAGCACCCTGGCCCCGCTTCGCCGCCACCTGGCGAAGCGCCCAGCGCCGCAGGCAACCAGACGCCGCCGCGATGCGCCGCACCAGGCGACCGACGGATGAATCAGGACAAGATCACGCGCTCGATCTCGTCCGCCGGCTCGAAGCCGAACACCTGCCCGTAGAACGACAGCTCGGCCTCCAGCGTGCGCTGCACAGTCTCCTTGCGGCGGAAGCCATGGCCCTCGCCCTCGAACGCGAGGTAGGCGACGGGGATGCGCTGGGCGCGCATCGCCGCGACCATGCGCTCGGCCTGCGCCGGCGGCACCACCTTGTCGTCCAGGCCCTGGAAGAAGATCACCGGACAGGACAGCCGGTCGGCCGCGTGGATCGGCGAGCGCTCGTCGTACAGGCGTTCGCGCTCGGGAAGCGGCGCGAGCAGGTCGTTGTTGTAGCGGGACTCGAACTTGTGCGTCTCGGCGTCGAGCGCGCGCAGGTCGCTGACGCCGTAGTAGCTGGCGCCGGCCTTGAACACGTCGTGGAACGCCAGCGCGGCGAGCGTCGTGTAGCCGCCGGCGCTGCCGCCACGGATGGCCAGGCGCTCGCCGTCGGCCAGGCCCTGCTCGACGAGGTGGCGTGCGCCGGCGATGCAGTCCTCGACGTCGACGACGCCCCACTGCCCGCTCAGCAGCTCGCGGTAGGCGCGGCCGAAGCCTGTGCTGCCGCCGTAGTTGACGTCCAGTACCGCGAAGCCGCGGCTGGTCCAGAACTGCGTCGCGAGCTTGAGCGTGTTGCCGGCCATGCCGGTCGGGCCGCCGTGGCCGATGACGATCAGCGGCGGCCACTCGCCGTCCAGCGGGCGGAAGCCGGCGTTGCGCGGCGGGTAGTGGAACGCGTGGGCGACGCGGCCGTTGGCGCTCGGGTAGCTGATCGCGCGCGGCGCCGACAGGTCGCCGGCGTCGGGCAGTTCGTCCGCGCTGCGCGCCAGCACCGTCATCGCGCCGTCCGCCAGCGAGATGGACGCGATGCAGGTCGGCATCGCCGGCGTGCCCGCCTCGACCACGGCCACGCCACCGGCCACGCGCAACTCGACGATGTCCTCGAACGGCGTCGCGATCGGCGTCGCGGCGCCCGTGCGCGTGTCGATGCGCAGCAGCCGGCTGATGGCGTTCTCGCGGCAGGCGGCGATGATCTCGTTCGGCCCGGCGAAGCCGTACGACGACTGCGCGAAGACCCACTGGGGCAGGCCGAACTCGGCGTCCATCGGGCACACCGGCACCAGGCCCTCGACCTCCAGCCGGTACAGGTTCCAGAAGCCCGAGCGGTCGGAGACGACGTGCAGCTTGCCGTCCGGCGCCCACACCGGCTGGCACAGCGACTCCGACGGGCCGCCGGCGCGCCTGCTCGCGTGGATCAGCGAGCCGTCGTCGGCGAAGGCCGCCAGCCACAGCTCGGTGCCCTGCCACGGCATGTCCGGGTGGTTCCAGCTGAGCCACGCGATGCGCCGGCCCTCGGGCGAGACGCGCGCCGACGCGTAGAAGTCCGCGCCCGCCGCCAGCGTCGTCGAGCCGCTGCCGTCGAGCGCCAGCGCGACCAGCGTGTTGCGCGGCTCGCCGGCGACGCCGTGATCCTCGCGCACGGCGATCAAGCGGCGGTGGCGCGCGTCGAGCTCGAAGTCGGCGTGGCGCTGGCGGCCGTCGGACGTCAGCGCGACCGGCGCGGCGTCGCCCTTCTGCGCGTACACGAGGTTGTCGGCGTGGTTGGAGAACCACATCGTGTCGCCCGCGGCCACGTAGGCGCCGCCGCCGTACTCGTGCACGCGGGAGCGCACGTTGAACGGCGGCGGCGTGAGGACGTGGCGCGCGCCGCCGGCGTCGACGCTGGCGACGGCCAGGCGGCCGCCGTCTTCCGGCAGGCCCTGCAGCCACAGCACCCGGCCGTCGACGACGCGCGGCGCGGAGACGGGACGGACGCCGGCGGCCACGCGGGCCGCGGTGATGGGCGAGAGCCAGGAGCCACAGGGGGCGGCGACAGGATCGGTCATGGTGGACGGCCGGGAGAGCTGCGCGCGCAGCGACGCCGTCATTCTCGGTGGTGTTCGAGCACCGCGTGCACCAGGCCCGCCAGGCGCTCGAGCGTGTATTCCTTCTGCAGCAGCGCGCCGATCTCGAGGTCGCTGGCGCGCTGGCGCATCTCGTCGGAGATGAAGCCCGAGGTGATGATGACGGGCAGCCGGGGCGCCGCGCGCGCCACCTCGGCCGCGAGCGCCATGCCGTCCATCTCGGGCATGTTGAAGTCGGTGACGAGGATGTCGAACTCGCCGGGAGCGGCCCGCACGCGCGCGAGCGCCGCGGCCGGATCCTCGTAGGCCGTCACCTTGTAGCCGCTGCGGCGCAGCAGGCCGTCGACCATCAGCACCATCGCGGGGTCGTCGTCGACGCACAGCACGTGCTCGCCGTTGCCGGCCGGCGCGACGAGGCCGACGGCCTGCGCCTGCACCGGCTCGGATGGCGCGTCCTGCAGCGGGAACCACACGTCGAAGCGGCTGCCTGCGCCGGGCATGCTGTCGACGTGGATCGCGCCGCCGTGCACGCTGACGATGCCATGCACCACCGCGAGCCCGAGGCCGGTGCCGCGGCCCACCTGCTTGGTGGTGAAGAACGGCTCGAACGCGCGCGCCTTTGTTGCCGCGTCCATGCCGCAGCCGTCGTCGGCGACCCACAGGTGCGCCCGCCGCCCGCCGCGCAGCGCCTGCGGCCAGCCGGCGCCGGCCGGCGCGGGCGCGGCGCCGTCCTCGGCCGCGAGGCCCACCTCGATGCGGCCGCGGCCGGACGGCAGCGCGTGCCAGGCGTTGGTGCACAGGTTCATCACGATCTGCTGGATCTGCGTGGCGTCGGCGCGCACGTGCACCGGCTCGGCCGGCATGTCCACGTGCAGCGCGACCTGCGCGGGCATGGCGGCGCGCAGCATGTCCAGCGTCTCGTCGATGACCGGCTGCAGCGCCTGCGTATGCAGCTCCTGCACCTGCATGCGGCTGAACGTGAGGATCTGCTGCACCAGGCTGCGCGCGCGCACCGCCGCGCGCTCGATCTGCAGCAGGCTGGGGTCGCACGGCACGCCCGCGGCCGCGTCCTGCCGCGCCGCAGCGACGTTGCCGATGATGGCCGCCAGGATGTTGTTGAAGTCGTGCGCGATGCCGCCCGCCAGCGTGCCGATGGCCTCCATCTTCTGCGCGTCGCGCAGCTGCGTCTCGAGCGCGGCGCGGCGCTGCTCGGCCTGGCGGCGCTCGTCGATGTCGGTGAGCATGCCCAGCGCGCCCGCGGGGCGGCCGGCGTCGTCGCGGATGATGCTGGTCGACAGCGACACCCACATCGCGGCGCCGTCGGCGCAGCGCAGCCGCAGCTCGACGGGACTGCCGCTGCCTTCGAGCTGCTCGGCCAGCGCGGCGCGGCAGCGCTCGGCCTCCTCGGGGTCCATGAAGTCGTCCACCGGCCGTCCGTGCATGGCCTCCTCGCCGCAGCCCAGCCACTGCGCGATGCGCGGGTTGGCGAACGCGATGCGGTTGCCCTCGTCGAGCAGCCAGATGCCTTCGCTGGCGGTCTCGACGATGCGGCGGTAGCGTTCCTCGCTCTCGCGCAGCTCGCGCGTCATGCGGTGCGCGGCCGCGTACGCGCGCGCACGGCCCGTGACGAGCTGGTGCGTGATCACGCCCAGCAGCAGGCTCAGCAGCATGCCGGCCACCAGGATCACGCTGGACGCGTTGCGCCCGTGCACGCGTTCGAATTCGGGCAGCGAGCTCAGCTGCACCGTCCAGGTGTGGCCCGCCAGCGTGAGGTACTCCTGCGTCTGGAAGCGGGCGGCGGCGATCGCCTCGTCGTTCGCGGCACCGCCGTCGTCGGAGCGGTACATCAGCGTAGCGGGGCTGGTGTCGGCGCCGTCGTGCACGCGCACCACCAGGCCGGGGCTCTGCTCGCCATAGAGCGTGGACATCAGGTCCTCGACGCGGAAGGCCGCGCGCACCCAGCCGATCGCGCTGGCGCGCCGCTGCGCCACCGAGCCGATCGCGGCGCCCCGGCGATACACCGGCAGGTAGATCAGGCAGCCCGGCTTGCGCTCGTCGGCATCCGCGTCCACGCGCAGCTGCACCAGCGGCGAGAGCGTCGCGTTGCCGGAATCGCGTGCCTGCAGCAGCGCCGCGCGGCGGACCGGATCCGACAGCGAATCGAAGCCCACCACCTTGCGGTTGCCCGCGCTGTCGGGCGCCAGCAGCACGATGGGCGCATACATGTCGCGCACGCCCTCGGGCCGCACGGTGAATTCCGAGTGGCCGATCATGCGCTGGTGGCCGACGAAGTCGGGGAGCTCAGGCGCCGTCACCAGCATCGAGAACGCCACGCTCTGCAGGCCGGCGGCGTCGGGGCCGGCCATCACGGTGTCGACGTAGGACTCGAAGGCGGACCGGTCGATGCCGACATCGGCCGACAGCAGGCCCTGCACGCCGCGCAGCATCTGCTCGTAGTTGGCGATGCGCTGCTCGATGCGCCCCGCGGCCTGGCGCGCGTTGGCGTCGAACACGGCGCGCAGCCGGGCCTGCTCGTTGTCGCGCTCGTGCACGCACAGCCCGACCGTGAACGCGAGCGTGATCGCGCCGACGAACAGCGCGATCAACGGAGGCAGGGCGCGTTTCACGAACGGGGCTGGCCTGCTCAGAACTGCGTCATCTGCCGCGCCAGGTCGGCGGAGAAGTACTTCTCGAAGATGCGGCGTATCGTGCCGTCGCCGCGCATGGACTGGATGACGTCGCGCCACGCCTGCTGCTGCGCGGCCGACAGCGACTTGCGCGACATCACCAGCCCGTGCGGCACCGCCGCGTCGCCGAACTCGAGGATGGTGGTCTGCGCCTGGATCTGCGCGCCCGAGATGACGGGGAAGTCGAACGGCTCGACGATCATCGCCTGGATGCCGTCGTCCAGCAGGATCGTATAGAGCGGATCGAGGCTGCCCGCGTAGGTGACGCGCTCCTGCTCCTCGAGCGCGTCGACGAACGCGTTGGCCTGCTCGCCGTAGCGGAAGCTGCGGATCAGGCCCACGCGCAGGCCGCGCTTGCGGCGGAAGTCGGCCACCGAGCGCACGTCGGCGTCGCGCCGCACGAGCAGGTAGTACTTGTTGGACACGTACCAGGCGAAGGCGGCGAACCTGTCGCGCTGCGCGTTGGCGATGCCCGACAGCGTGAAGTCGAGCGCGCCCGCTTCGATCAGCTGCCAGATGCGGGCGCGCGGCAGCATCGTCAGCGCCAGGTGGCAGCCGCTGCGGCGCGACATCTCGTCGGCGATGTCCTTGTCGATGCCCTCGCCCGTCTGGCTGGTGTAGAGCAGGCCGTGCTCGTGCAGGCCCAGCGTCAGCGGGCGCGAGCAGTCGGGCAGGCGCGATGCGGTGCCGGCGGGCGCCGACGCCGGCACGGGCGCGTCCGCCGCGGGCGGCGCGTCGGCCCCCGCGGCGCACGCGCCGGCGGCCAGCGAAAGCGCCAGTCCCAGGAGCCCTTGCCGCAGGCTGCGGCGCAGCGTCGAAGACCGGAAACTGGCGCGAGAAAGCATGTCGATGCGATGGGGCGGCGCGCGGCGGCGGCGCCGTGGGAGGCGGCGGAAACGCCGGATTCCATGCGGCCGGCGGGTCACCCATGTTACAGACGACCCGGCGCTTCGGACACGCGGATTTGCCGCGTTTGCGCCTTGTGCCACACACGGCGCGCGCTCGCGGCGATGCGCGGCGGCGGTTTCGGCGCGCCGCATCGTCGCCGCGGGCGGGCGCCGGGCGTGCACTAAAGCCGCCGGCAGGTCAAAATTCGACCAGCATTTCACGCCCGGCGCGCCGCCACGGTAACCGTGTTTGCCGCCGGATCGGCGCTTCACTACCATCGCCCGGAGTTTCCTCGCCGCCGTCCCCGTCGATTCCCGATGGGAATGTCCGTTCGCCAATTCCGCCAAGGAGGAACCATCGTGTCTGGCTACTATCGACTCAAGCCCGCGGGCAGCAACGAGTTCATGTTCAACCTGCACGCAGGCAACCACGAGGTCATCCTGACGAGCCAGGTGTACGCCTCCAAGGACGGCGCGATGAACGGCATCGAGTCGGTGCGGACCAACTCGGCCATCGATGCGCGCTTCGAGCGCAAGACGGCCAAGGACGGCTCGCCCTACTTCGTCCTCAACGCCGCCAACGGCCAGACCATCGGCAAGAGCGAGATGTACTCGAGCGCCGCGGCGATGGAGAACGGCATCAAGTCGGTCAAGACGAACGGGCCGTCGACGGTCGTCAAGACGAGCTGAGGCCTGCGCGCCGGACGCGCCGGGATCCGGGACGACCGACCGCGAAGCACCGAAGACGCGCCTGCGGCGGCGACGCGGAATCCGGCGTCACCGGGCGGCGCTTCCCCGCGCGATCGCCGTCGCGGCGACCAGGGCCGCCGCCAGCCACAGGCAGTCGAAGTCCAGCCACGCATAGCCCACGGCGCCGAACGCGGACCCGAGCGCGAATCCGGCGATGGCCGGCCAGGAGCGCGTCACGCGGGCCTGCGTCGCGGCGTCGGCGCGGTGCGTGGCCAGGGCCAGCAGGTCGATCGCGATCTGGGTGACGTTGCCCGTCATCACCGTCGTCTGCACCGGCCCGGCCAGGCTCGTGCGCATCAGCGCGTTCTGCACGCCCATGGCGGCGATGAGGAGGAAGCCCATGACGACCACCGGCCGGTCGTCGGGCGCGGCGGGCGCGCCCAGCAGGTGGAACATCGCGGCCGCGACGGCGATCAGCAGCGCCTCGGTCCCCAGCAGCCAGGCGCCGGCGCGCGCGCCGCGCCGCGCGAGCACCACCTCGGCCTGGGCCGTCGCGACGACGCTGGCCAGGAACACCGGCAGCGCCAGCAGCTTGGTGAGGATGTCGCCGTGGTGCCGCACGACCTCGGCCCCGATCAGCACGAAGTTGCCGGTCACGTGGGCGGTGAACAGGCCGAACAGGCCGATGAAGCCGCAGGTGTCGACGTAGGCCGCGGACAGCGCCAGCAGCGTGCTGTCGCGCCTCGGTACGCCGGCCGGCGGCGTGCTCGGTACCGCGCTCATCGCAAGCTCCCCGGGGTGGAGGCCGAAGCGTAGACCAGCGCCCCGACCAGCGCCAGATGCTCCCAGAAGCCGTTGAAGGCCTGCACGCGCTCCGGGCCGGCCGGCAGGCGCCACCACCCGTG
>DASQCX010000232.1:0-5640 GCA_035634455.1 Burkholderiaceae bacterium | reverse complement strand
GCCGCTGACGGCGGCCCTCGCGCCGCTGGGATGGCTGGTCGGCGCGATCGCCGCGCGCCGGCGCGCGAGCGCGCACGCGCAGCCGCTGCCCGTGCCGGTGATCGTCGTCGGCAACGTGATCGTCGGCGGCGCGGGCAAGACGCCCACCGTGATCGCGCTGGTGTCGCTGCTGCGCTCGTGGGGGCTGCATCCGGGCATCGTCAGCCGCGGCCACGGCCGCGCGGACGCCGGCGCGCTGCTGCTGGACGCGACGACGCCCGCCGACGCCGCCTCGCCGGCCGCGTTCGGCGACGAGCCGCTGCTGATGCACCGCCGCACCGGCGCGCCGGTGGCGGTCGCGCGGCAGCGCCGCGAGGCCGCGCTGCGGCTGCTGCAGGCGCATCCCGAGGTCGACGTGATCGTCGCCGACGACGGCCTGCAACACCACGCGCTGGCGCGCGACGTCGAGCTCGTGATGTTCGACGGCCGCGGCATCGGCAACGGCCGGCCGCTGCCCGCGGGCCCGCTGCGCGAGCGCGCCGACGCGATCCGGCCGGCCGGCGCCGATACCCCACCCCGTTTCTTCCTCGTCAACGGCCGCTGGCCCGCGCCGCCCGCGCTGGCGCTGCCGGCGCCGCGCGAGCGCGTCTTCGAGGCCCGGCGCGCGCTCGGCGGCGCGGTCGCGCTGGACGACTGGTCGCGCGGCGCGCCGGCGACGCCCGCCACGCTGCACGCGCTGCGCGGCCGCCCCGTGCTGGCCGCGGCCGGCATCGGCGATCCCGAGCGCTTCTTCGCGATGCTCGAGGCCGAAGGCCTGGCGATCGCGCGGCAGCCGCTGCCCGACCACGCCGACTTCGCCGCCCTGCCCTGGCCGGCCGGCACCGCCGACGTCGTCGTGACCGAGAAGGACGCCGTCAAGCTCGCCGGCCGCGCGCTAATCCGCACGCGCGTGTGGGTCGCCACGTTAGACTTCGGGTTGCCGGACACCCTGGCCGCGGCGCTGCGCGACGCGCTCGCGCGGCGCACGACCTCCGCCTGATCCCCTTTCTCGGCGCCGGCAGCACCGGCCCTCTCCATCATGACCATCGACCACCGACTCATCGCCATGCTCGTGTGCCCGATCTGCAAGGGCCCGCTGGAAGCCGGCCACGACGCCGACGGCCGGCTCGTCGAACTCGAGTGCGCGGCCGACAAGCTGGCCTTCCCCATCCACGACGGCATTCCCGTGATGCTGGAAAGCGAGGCGCGCCCGCTGGCCACCGCTGCCGCGCCCGCGTCGCCGCTGGCGTCCTGAGGGGCCGCGCGTGAGCTTCACCGTCCTCGTCCCGGCGCGCATGGCGTCGACCCGCCTGCCCGACAAGCCGCTGGCCGACATCGGCGGCCTGCCGATGGTGGTGCGCGTCGCGCGCCAGGCCGCGCGCTCCGGCGCCGCGCGCGTGGTGGTGGCCGCCGACGATGCGCGCGCGCTCGCGGCGTGCGAACGGCACGGCGTCGAGGCCGTGCTCACGCGCGTCGACCACGCCAGCGGCAGCGACCGCCTCGCCGAGGCGTGCGCGCTGCTGGGGCTCGCCGGCGACGACATCGTCGTCAACGTGCAGGGCGACGAGCCGCTGATCGATCCGGCGCTGATCCGCCAGTGCGCGGACCTGCTCGAGACCGACGGCGAGGCCGTGGTCGCCACCGCGGCCCACGCCATCGAGGACGTCGCCGACTTCGCGAATCCGAACGTCGTGAAGGTGGTGCTGGACGCGAAGTTCCGCGCGCTGTACTTCAGCCGCTCGCCGCTGCCGTGGTGGCGCGACGCGTCCACGCCCGGCCATCCGGCGCTGCCCAGGGCCGGTGCCCAGGACGTCGGGGCGCTGCGCCACATCGGCCTGTACGCGTACCGCGCGGGCTACCTGCGCAGCTTCCCGACGCTGGCGATGGCGCCGCTGGAACGCCTCGAGTCGCTCGAGCAGTTGCGCGTGCTGTGGCACGGCGAGCGCATCGTGGTGCACATCGCCACGCACGCGCCGCCCGGCGGCGTCGACACCGCCGAAGACCTGGCCCGCGTGCGCGCCTTGCTGGCGCGAGCGAACGACTGACGGACCGGGCCCGCGCACCGCGAAAAAACAGCGGGTTGTCATCGCGAATCCACGCTGGTGCAGTAAGGCCCTGCAAGGGTGCGCATGATATTCTGTCGAGTAATCCCGGCTCACGAGGCCACCCGATATTGCAGCGACGCCCGAGCAGGTATCGGGTTCGCGCGACCAAGAATTCCCGACTCCAAAGGCAAGCGATGCGATTGATTCTTCTGGGCGCCCCCGGCGCAGGCAAAGGGACGCAGGCGGCGTTCATCTGCCAGAAATACGGCATTCCGCAGATCTCCACCGGCGACATGCTGCGCGCCGCGGTGAAGGCAGGCACGCCGCTGGGGCTGGCCGCCAAGCAGGTGATGGACGCCGGCGGCCTGGTGAGCGACGACCTGATCATCTCGCTGGTCAAGGAACGCATCGCCCAGCCCGACTGCGCCAACGGCTTCCTGTTCGACGGCTTCCCGCGCACGATCCCGCAGGCCGACGCGATGAAGGCCGCGGGCGTCAAGCTCGACCTGGTGCTGGAGATCGACGTGCCCGACGCCGCGATCGTCGAGCGCATGAGTGGCCGCCGCGTGCACCTGGCCTCGGGCCGCACCTACCACGTCCACAACAATCCGCCCAAGGTCGAAGGCAAGGACGACGTCACCGGCGAGCCCCTGGTGCAGCGCCCCGACGACGCCGAGGACATCGTCCGCAAGCGCCTGGCCACCTACCACGAGCAGACCGAGCCGCTGGTGGCCTACTACGCGCAGTGGGCCGCCACGGGCGACGCCCAGGCGCCGCGCTGCCGCAAGATCAGCGGCACCGGCACGGTCGACGAGATCACCCAGCGCGCGCTGCACGCCCTGGAAAACTGAACTCGCGCGTCCCGCGCATCGAAAGCCCGCGCCGGCGACGTCGCGGGCTTTCTTGTTTCCGGCCGCCTCTTGCCTTGCGCGCCGTTCGAGCGACAATTGACGTTTACGTTAACGTCAATCACCGGCCCGCGCCCTTCCCGGCACCGCGGCCGGCACAGGAGCAAGCATGGAAATCTCGGGCAAGGTATTCATCGTCACGGGCGCGGCCTCGGGGCTGGGCGAAGGCACGGCGCGCATGCTGGTGGCCAACGGCGCCAAGGTCGTGCTGGCCGACCTGCAGGAAGAGCGCGGCCAGGCGATCGCCGCCGAGCTGGGCCAGGTCTTCGTGCGCTGCGACGTCACGCAGGAAGCCGACGGCCGCCGCGTCGTCGACGCCGCCAAGGGCCTGGGCAAGCTGATGGGCCTGGTCAACTGCGCCGGCATCGCGCCGGCCTCGCGCACGGTCGGCAAGACCGGTGCGCACGCGCTGGACCTGTTCGCCAAGGTCGTCACGATCAACCTGATCGGCAGCTTCAACATGATCCGCCTGGCCGCCGAGGCGATGAGCGCCAACGAGCCCGAGTCCACCGGCGAGCGCGGGGTGCTGATCAGCACCGCCAGCGTGGCCGCCTACGACGGCCAGATCGGCCAGGCCGCGTATTCGGCCAGCAAGGGCGGCGTGGTCGGCATGACGCTGCCGATCGCGCGCGACCTCGCCAAGACCGGCATCCGCAACATGACGATCGCCCCGGGCATCTTCGGCACGCCGATGCTGTTCGGCATGCCGCAGGAGGTGCAGGACGCCCTCGCCGCGAACGTCCCCTTCCCGAGCCGCCTGGGCACCCCCGACGACTTCGCGAAGCTGGTGCACCAGATCGTCACCAACGAGATGCTCAACGGCGAAGTGATCCGCCTGGACGGCGCGATCCGGTTGGCGCCGCGCTGAGCAACGCGCCGCCATGCGGCGCAAGCGCCCGAATGGCCACGGCTCCTTTCGCTTCGGAAGGAGCCGTTTTTCATTGGCGAACGCGCAAGAAAAAAGGCGCGAGCCCCGAAGGACTCGCGCCTCTCGACGCGGGGCGGCCGCGAGGCCGCCGTGTCGACTCGATCAGAACGAGTAGGTTGCGCGCGCGTAGTACGTGCGGCCCGTCGGATCGTAGTAGCGCGGGTCGTAGCCCTGCTGGAACAGGCCGGTGAAGGCCGTGTACGGCGGCATGCGGTCGGCAAGGTTCTTGACGCCCACGGTGAACGAGAAGCCCTTGGGCATCGCGTACGTCGCGTACAGGTCTTCCGTCGTGTAGGCGCTGACCTTGCGGGTGGGGTCGTAGTCGACGTAGCCCGACTTGTGGTGAATGGCCAGGCCGACCGAGAACGGATCCAGGTTCCAGTCGATCGTCGCGTTGTGCTGCCAGCGGAACACCGGCGAGCCACCCTGCTGCGAGAAGATGCCGACGTTCTGGTAGTACTGGCCGCCCGGCACGAGCTGGAACTCGTACTTGTGCACCCACGTGCTCTGCAGTCCGAAGTTGAAGCGGCCCAGCGCACCGGCGTTCGCCTTGTAGCCCAGCGCGATGTCCACGCCGTTCGTGCGCACGGCGCCGATGTTCTGGTTCAGCGCGTCGACGAAGCCGCAGTTCGGGCACTGCTGCGGGTTCTGCGACAGCAGACCGTTCACGTAGTGGAAGTTGCCCGGGAACTGGGCGTAACCAGCCGCCGTGTAGAGCAGCGAATCCGGCAGGACGCCGACTTCCTTGGTGATCGAGATGTTGTAGAAATCGAACTCGGCCGTCAGGTTGTTGATCGGCTCCAGCACCACGCCCAGCGTCGCGTTCTTGGACTTCTCAGCCTTCAGGTTGGGGTTGCCACCGGTCCTGTCCACGAACTGGATCTGGTTGCCGTTCGGGTTGGACGAGCTGCAGACCAGGGATGCGTCGTAGCCATTCAGGGGAACGCCATTCGGGCAGTTCACCGGATCGCTGACGCCGCTGTTGGAGTTGGTGTACGTCTGCGCCGCGTTCAGCTCATACAGCGACGGAGCGCGGAAGCCCGTCGAGAACGAGCCGCGCAGCAGCACCTGCTTGCTGGGTTCGAAGCGGAAGCTGACCTTCGGATTGGTGGTGCTGCCGAAGTCGCTGTAGTGGTCGTAGCGGAGCGCGGCCGTGATGTCCAGGCTCTTGACGATCGGCACGTTCAGTTCCGCGTAGCCCGCGTAGACCTTGCGGTTGCCAGCGTTGTACGTGTTCGGATCGACACCGGTACTGGCGATCACCTGGGCCGCGTAGGCCGAGTTCGCGCGGTTCAGGAACGTTTCTTCGCGATACTCGCCGCCGAGGGCGATCGCAGCCGGACGGCCGGCATGGAGCCAGTCACCCAGTTCGCGGCTGGCGTGGCCGTCCACTTGCTTGACCGTGCCGTCGCCGTACTGCAGGACGCCCTTCTTGTTGGCGGACGCCAGCACCGCGGCTCCCGCGGCGGATTGCGCGCCGAACGGGTTGATGGCCGGGTTCAGGACGTTGTAGCCGTAGGTCGCCGACGTCGGGTCGGTGTCGACCGGCGCCAGGACGTTCTCGTCGGAGTAGCCGTGCGCCAGGAAATCCTGCGTGTGCGTGGTGTTCAGCGTGGCCGCGACGTTGTAGTCCCAGTCGCCGACCGTGCCTTCCAGGGAGGCCGAGAAGCGGCCCTGGGTCGTCGTGTTGTCGTCTTCGCGGTAGCCGTTGACCACGTCACGGAAACGCAGGCCGATGCGG
>DASQCX010000231.1:0-2473 GCA_035634455.1 Burkholderiaceae bacterium | reverse complement strand
CAAAAAAGCGAATTTCACGTTTTTCTGCCCGACCTTTTAGTTCTGTTACAAATTCGTCCAGCCACGATAGCCGCGCTCTCGTCACCCCTTTTTCGCCTTCGGGCCGTTCAATGGGCATCATCCACTCATGAACCCGACCATGAACAAGACCCTGCTCGCCCTGGCCCCCGCGTCGCTGCTCGCCGCCGCGTTCGCGCTCCCGCTGCCCGCGACCGCGCAGGCAGCGGCCGCGCCGGTGCTGCCGGTGGTGGTGGCGCAGAAGGATCCCGAGGGCGTCGTCTCCCTCAACAGCAACGCCACGATCCAGGTGCCCAACGACTGGATCGCCGTGCAGTTCAGTACCAGCAAGGAAGGCACCGACGCCAACGCCGTGCAGGCCGCGCTGAAGGAGGCGCTGGGCGCCGCGCTGGCGCAGGCGCGCGCCGTCGCGAAGCCGGACGGCCATGTCGAGGTGCAGGGCGGCGGCTTCTCGCTGCAGCCGCGCTTCAACAACAAGGGCGTCGTCAACGGCTGGACCGGCACGACCTCGCTGCTGGTGCAGGGCCGCGACATGGGCACCATCGCCGAGCTCGCCGGCAAGGTGCTGTCCATGACGGTGGGCAGCCTCGACTACAGCGTCTCGCGCGAGGCGCGCGAGAAGGTCGAGGGCGAGCTCGCCGCCCAGGCGATCGCGCGCTTCCGCGCCAAGGCGGGCGACTACGCGAAGGCCTTCGGCTACTCGGGCTTCGTGGTGCGCGAGGTCAACGTCAACATCGACCGCGGCCAGCCGCCGCGTCCCTTCATGATGCAGGCCAAGGCGATGGCGGCCAGCGTCAGCGAACCCCTGCCCGTGGAGGCCGGCTCGGGCACGGTGACCGCCAACGTCAACGGCAGCGTCCAGCTCAAGTAGCCGACCGGCGGCGCGGTTTTCGCACGCGCCGACGACCGCGTGCGCCCGCCCTTGCTACGATTCCGGCATGACCGCCGACATGCCGCTCGAACCCCGCCTGCGCCACGTGCAATGCCTCGCCCCCGAGGGCCTGCACCACATGGCTTACTGGGAATGGGGCGACGCCGCCAATCCCAAGGTGCTGGTGTGCGTGCACGGCCTGACGCGCCAGGGCCGCGACTTCGACACGCTGGCCCGCGCCCTGGCCGGCGAGTACCGCGTCGTCTGCCCGGACGTCGTCGGCCGCGGCGAGTCGGACTGGCTGCGCAATCCCGGCTCGTACGCGATCCCGGCGTACGTCGCCGACATGGTCACGCTGCTCGCGCGCCTGGACGCGCGCGAGGTGCACTGGGTCGGCACGTCCATGGGCGGCCTGATCGGCATGGGGCTCGCGGCGCTGCCGGAGTCGCCGATCCGCCGGCTGGTGCTCAACGACGTCGGCCCCGCCATCGAATACGCCGCGCTGGTGCGCATCGGCGGCTACGTCGGCGTGCCGGCGCACTGGAAGACGCTGGACGAGGCCGCCGACGCGCTGCGCGCGATCTCGCTCGGTTTCGGGCCGCACACGCGCGAGGAATGGCTGGCGCTGACGCGTCCGCAGCTGGCGCACGACGGCGACGGCTTCAAGCCGCACTACGACCTGGCCATCGGCGTTCCGTTCAAGGCGGTGACGCCCGAGCTGGCCGCGGCCGGCGAGGCGATGCTGTGGCAGTCCTGGGACGCGATCCGCTGCCCGACGCTGCTGCTGCGCGGCGCCGAGTCCGACCTGCTGACGCGCGCGACCGCCGAAGCGATGACCCAGCGCGGCCCGCGCGCGCGCCTGCACGAGTTCGCCGGCGTCGGCCACGCGCCCACGCTGGTGCACCCCGACCAGATCGCCGTGGTGCGCGACTTCCTTTTGTCGGCCTCGCCATGAAGACGCAGGCGAGCAACGTCGCGGTCGACGACGCGCCGGCCATCGTGCGCATCGCCGACGTCGACATGGCGGCCGCCGCCGCCGAGCCGTATGCGGGCAGCGAGGACGAACCCGGCGACACCGATGCGCGCGGCGACCTCGCGCTCGCCCGGGCGCGCGCGTTCGCCGAGCCGCTGCTGGTCGGCCGCCTGCTGGACAGCGGCGAGCCGGCGCTGACGCACGCCGCGGGCGTCGCGCAGATCCTGGCCGACCTCGGCGCGACGCCCGCGATGCAGGCGGCGGCCTGGCTCGTCTACGCCGGCGACGGCCTGCAGCGGCCGATCGAGGTCGTGACCAAGGCGTTCGGGCCGTCGTACGCGAGCCTGGTCGACCTCACCCGCAAGCTGGTCAAGATCCAGCGCAACGCGCGCGAGGCGCAGATCGGCAAGGAACAGCGTGCGCTGCAGACCGAGCGCGTGCGCAAGATGCTGCTGGCGTTCTCGCGCGACCTGCGCGTGGTGCTGCTGCGCCTGGCCTCGCGCCTGCAGACGCTGCGCTGGCACGCGTCCAGCCGCACGCCGTGCCCGCCGGAGCTGGCGCGCGAGTCGCAGCAGGTGTTCGCGCCGCTGGCCAACCGGCTGGGCATCTGG
>DASQCX010000230.1:0-2335 GCA_035634455.1 Burkholderiaceae bacterium | reverse complement strand
GGGCAGTCGGCGCGCAGCGCGCGCGGCGGCACCGGGTCGATCCACAGGCGCTTGCGCAGGCCGCGCACCGAGGTCGGCGCGCCGAACGGACGCTCGCCGGTGGTGAAGTGGTACAGCATCACGCCGAGCGCGAACAGGTCGCTGCGCGGGTCGTTGCGGATGAACTGCACCTGCTCGGGCGACATGTAGGGCCCGGTGCCCATGGGCAGCGAGAACTCCTCCTCCAGCAGGTCGGGCAGGTGCTCGTGGCGCGACAGGCCGAAGTCCACCAGCACGGCCGCGCCGTCGGGGCGGAACATGATGTTGCTGGGCTTCACGTCCAGGTGGATCACGTGCTGGCGGTGCAGGTGGTGCAGCGCGTTGGCCACCTTGATGCCGATCTCCGCGATCTCGTCGAGCGCCAGCGGCGCCTCGGCGAGCCGCGGCCGCAGCGTGTCGCCCGCGATGTGCTCCATCACGATGAAGGGCTGGCGGGTGAAGTCGCCGCGCGCGACGTAGCGCGGCACGTGGTGGCCGGTGAGCGCCGGCATGATCATCTGCTCGACCTCGTAGCCGACGATCGTGGCCGGATCCTCGCCGCCCTTGATGCGCGGCACCTTCATGATCAGCGGCGGCTCGCCCTCCGCCGGCGCCGGCTTGCCCTCGGCGTCGACGCGGCTGACGCGCCACATGCTGGCCATGCCGCCCTGGTGCAGGCGCTTTTCCAGCAGGAAGCCGTCGACGACCGCGCCGCGCTCGAGCGGCGGCGCCATGCCGCCGATGTCGTACTTCCAGTCGCCGGCGCGCTTCATGCGGCTGCCGCCGCCCGAGTCGAACGCGCCGCTGGAGCGCGCCATGCCGGATTGCACGGGCGGCTTCGGCTTGTCAGGCTTGTTCATCACACCCCCTCCGCGAGACGCGCGGCCAGCCGCTCGGGCAGGCCCGCCGCGCGGATCTTCGCGGCGGCGCTCTCGTGGTCGTAGGGTACACGGTGATACGTGATCCGTTGCGCATCGGGTTCGAACATCGCGTAGCAGGCCGCGGGATTGCCGTCGCGCGGCTGGCCGGCGGAGCCGGGGATCACCAGCCACTGGCGATAGCCGGGCAGCGGGATCGGCACCTCCGGCGTGGGCGAGAAGTCGCCCGCCTTGCCGGTGGCGCCCAGGTGGTACAGCCGCGGCTCGTGCACGTGGCCGCAGAAGGTGTAGTGGCAGGACGTGGCGTGGATCGAGCGCACGGCGTCCGCGCGGCCCTGCACGTATTCCCACTGGCTGGGCGCGAAGGCGTTGGCGTGCACGTACAGGATGTCCTCGCGCTGTACCTGGAACGGCAGGGCGGCGAGAAAGTCGAGCTGGCCGGGGTCGAGCTGGGCGCGGGTCCAGTCGATGACCATGCGGGCCTCGGGCCGCATCTGCGGCGTGCTGCCGATGACGGCGGCCTCGTCGTGGTTGCCGCAGACGGCCGCGGCGCCGGCGTCCACCATCTCGCGCACCCGGTCGACGACCCAGGCCGGGTCGGCGCCATACCCGACGAAATCGCCCAGGAACGCCCATTCCGTGGCGCCTTGCGCGCGGGCGTGGGCGAAGACGGCTTCGACGGCTTCCCGGTTGGCATGCAGGTCGGTCACGACCGCGATCTTGGTCATCTGTTGGCTGTCCGCTTTCGCGGCCATGTTGCCAGCACTCGCTGACGGCTCCCGTACGGGATTACGCAGCCCTCGCCGCCCGGGGGCGGTGGAAACCCCCGCATCGCGCCACGCCTTGCCCCTGGCGGCGCCGCATTCACGGCGAGAATCCGGCTCGGCCAGCGCGACCGCGCTGGGGCATCCTCCACATTCCCTGGCAGCGAGAACCCCATGTCCCGACACCCGCTCCTCCGCCCGCTGACGTCCGCGCTCGCCGCGGCCTGGCTCGCCGCCGCCGCCGCGCCGGCCGCGGCGGCCGGCACCTCCGGCGTCGTGCTGGGCGTGGACGGCAAGGCCTACGCGCACGCCCGCGTCTGCATCGACCGCAACGGCAACGCGCGCTGCGACGCCGGCGAGGCGGCGACGTTCTCCGGCGCCGACGGCGCGTTCCGGCTGGCCGGCCGCGGCGTGGTGACGGCGGAGGTCGGCAAGGGCGCGGTCCTGGTCGACGCGGCCGCGCACGCGCGGGTGCCGGTCAGGCAGGCCCTGGTGCTGCGCGCCCCCGAGTCCGACGGCGGCGGCACGGTGGCGGTCGGGCCGCTGTCGACGGAACTGGAGGCGATCGTCGAGGCCACCGGCCGGGTCGGGTCCGTGCTCGACGCGGAGTACCAACTGCGCAAGCGCCTGGGCCTGGCCGACGGCGATGCGGACGCCACCACGGCCGCAGGCATC
>DASQCX010000229.1:0-1599 GCA_035634455.1 Burkholderiaceae bacterium | reverse complement strand
CGGCAGCACCGGCAGCACGCGCACGGCGCGCGGCCGCGGGTTGCGCCAGGCGGCCCCCGTCAGCGCCAGGCCGCACAGGCCCGAGAACGCCAGCGACGCGCGCAGGTCGACGTGCTCGCCCAGCCAGCCGCCGATCAGCGCGCCCGGGCCCGCCGGGATGAGGATCAGCCAGCGCATCGTGCTCGTCATCCGCCCCAGCATCGGCGCCGGCGTGACCGCCTGGCGCAGCGAGATGAAGTTGATGAAGATCATCACCGCGCCGAGGCCGAACAGCATCAGGTTGACGGCGAACAGCGCGCGCCCCAGCGGCCCCACCGGCGCGACCGCCACCAGCAGCCAGCCGACGCTGCACAGGCCGATGCCCAGCGTCATCGACGGTCCGGGCCCCAGGCGCTTGCTGATGCGGTCGCCCACCAGGCTCGCGAGCACCGTGCCGAAGCCCAGGCAGACGTAGCTCAGGCCCACGGCCTGTTCCGACATGCCCAGCGTGCGCGTGGCCATCAGGATGTTGACCACCGTCGCGCTGTTGTTGCACAGCTGCCAGCCGCCCGCGCAGGACGCCAGCACCACCAGCAGCTTGTTGTGCGTCACGAAGCGCAGGCCCGCCCTCATCTCGGCCCAGAACGCGCCCGCTCCGCTGGCGGGCCGCTCGTCGATGCGGATGCCGCGCAGGATGACGGCCGACAGCAGCAGCAGCGCCGCGTCGAACAGCAGCGCCACCGGCGCGCCCAGCAGCTTGATCAGCGCGCCGGCCAGGCCCGGCCCGGCGACGTCCGCGCCCGAGCTCGCCAGCGCGTTCTTCGCGTTGGCCTCGATCAGGCGGTCGCGCTCGACCACCTGCGTCAGCACGATCTGCGACGCGCTGCCGGCGCTGGTGTAGACCACGCCGATCGTGAACGCGACCACGTACAGCCAGTGGATGGACAGCGCGTGCAGCCACCACGCCAGCGGGATGCTGGCCGCCGCGAACGCGAGCGTGATCTCGCCCGCGATGTAGACCGGCAGCTTGCGCACGCGATCCAGCCACACGCCCGACGGCAGCGAGAACAGCACGAACGGCAGGATCTCCATCGTCGTCAGCGCGCCCATCTGGGTCGGCGACGCATGCAGCAGCACGGCCGCGGTCAGCGGCAGCGCCAGCATCATGATCTGCGCGCCGAACGAGCTGGTCAGCACCGAGGTCCACAGCCGGCGGTAGACGGCGTCGCGCAGCAGGTCGTTCGGCGCCAGCGCGAAGCGGGCCTGCAGCGCGGCCAGCAGCCGCTGCACGGGGTTGCGGGTCGCCGCGAGCGTGGCGGCGGACGTCTTGTCTTCCATCTTCATCGTCTCCCTGTCATCGGCCCCCACGCCGCTTCGTGGGCGGCGGGTGGCCGGTTGTCTGGCAGCGACGTCCGCAAAGGATGGCGGCTATCGCTGGCGACCCCAGCGATAGCGGGCGAGGCCCGGGCGGCTGGGAGCTAGAACTTCGGTGCGAACGGCGTGTCGGCGGCGGCCATCGTGGCCACCTTGCACGGTCGCATCGGTGCGGCGTTGCTTTCCGGCGTGCCGCAGGACGGCATCGATCCGGAGGCGGGCGCCGCGGCGGCGCCATGGGCGCCC
>DASQCX010000228.1:0-3296 GCA_035634455.1 Burkholderiaceae bacterium | reverse complement strand
TCCGCAGCCCGGATCATCGGATCGAAACGCCGCGCCATCCATCGTCCTTACGTTTCTTTTGACTTCGCTGACGCATCTTGTCGGGGCCGTCCCCGATGATCGTTCCGTGGCCCGCGATGCAGGCCCGGCGGGTCGATTTTCCCAGATCCCGCAGCAGCGCGACGCGCGACCGGCGCGTCCTCCCCGTCCCCCGGAAGATCCATGTCCAAGCGGAAATCCAAGCTCATGCCGCCCGCGGCCATCGTCCTGGCCGCGGCGTCCCTGGCCGGCTGCGCCGTCGGCCCGACCTACCAGCCGCCGGCGGCGCGCGCCCCGGCCGCCTGGCACGCGCCGCTGCCGCACGACGGCAACGCCACGGAGCTCGCGGACTGGTGGTCGCAGTTCCACGACGACACGCTGACCCGGCTGCTCGCCTGGGCGCAGGCCGACAGCCCGTCGCTGGACCAGGCCTGGGCGAAGATCGTGCAGGCGCGCGCCACCGTCACCACCGACCGCGCCGCCGCGCTGCCCACGCTGGACGCCACCGGCAGCGCGACGCGCTCGAAACAGCAGGGCACCGGCACGACGACGACCCGCAGCGCGACGCTGGACGCGTCGTGGGAGATCGACCTCGCCGGCAAGGCGCGCCGCAACGTCGAGGCCGGGCAGGCGCGCGTCGAGGCGCGCATCGCCGACTGGCACGACGCGCGGGTGTCGCTGGCCGCCGAGGTCGCCGACGACTACACCCAGTACCGCGGCTGCCGCCTGCTGGCCGACGCCTACGACCGCGAGGCGGCGTCGGCGGAGATCACCGCCCGCAGCACCGCGACGCTGGTCGACGCGGGCCTGGGCGCGCCGTCGGACGGCAGCCTCGCGCGCGCCAGCCTGGCGTCCGACCGCTCGACGGCCGCCGCGCAGCACGCCACCTGCGACAACCTGGTCAAGTCGCTGGTCGCGCTCACCGGCCGCGACGAGGCGGAGCTCGTGCAGGCGCTGGACGCGGGCAAGGCGGGCGTGCCGCGGCCCGACGCGCTGTCGGTGCAGGCGCTGCCGGCGCAGGCGATCAGCCAGCGCGCGGACGTCGCCTCGCTGGAGCGCGAGCTGGCCGCCAGCAGCGCGGAGATCGGCGCCGCCGAGGCCGCGCTGTATCCGAGCCTGTCGCTGTCCGGCTCCATCGGCCGCTCGTCGACCAGTGGCATCGCCTTCACGCCGTGGTCGTTCGGCCCGACGCTGGACTTGGCCGTCTTCGACGCCGGCAAGCGGCGCGCGAACGTGGACAGCGCCAAGGCGAGCTACGACAGCGCGCTGGCGAGCTACCGGCAGGGCGTGCGCACGGCCGTCAAGGAAGTCGAGCAGGCGCTGGTCAACCTCGACGCCGCCGCGCGCCGCGCGCAGGAGACGGCGCGCGCCGCCGACGAATACCGCAAGTACGTGCAGGCGCTGGACGCCGGCTGGCACGCCGGCACCAACAGCCTGCTGGAGCTGGAGGAAGGCCGGCGCTCGGCCATCGCCGCCGAGGTCGAGGCGATCACCCTGCAGCAGGACCAGGTGAGCGACTGGATCGCCCTCTACAAGGCGCTGGGCGGCGGCTGGAAGCCCGGCACGCCCGCGACCGCGCCCATGGCGTCGTCCGCCACCGAACAAGACACCCGCATCGCCCAAGGAGCCCCGCGTTGAACCGCCTCCCCGTCCCTCACGGCCTCGTCGCCGCCGCCGCCCTGGCCACCCTCCTGGCCGGTTGCGGCGGCAGCCCGGCCGCCGCAACCGGCGCGAACGCCGCGGCCAGTTCGGCGGGCGCGAGCGCGCTGACCGTCAGCGTCACCGCCCCGGTGCGCGAGTCGTGGCCGCAGACGATCCGCGCGAGCGGCCCCGTCGCGGCGTGGCAGGAGGTGATCGTCAGCAACGAGACCGGCGGCCTGCGCCTGGCCGACCTGCGGGTGGACGTCGGCGCGCAGGTCCGGCGCGGCCAGGTGCTGGCGCGGCTCGCCGACGAGAGCCTGGCCGACGACGTCCGCAAGCAGGAGGCGACGGTGCAGCAGGCCGAGGTCGCGCTGCAGCAGGCGGCGTCGGACACGCGCCGCGCGAAGCTGGTCGAGAGCAGCGGCGCGCTGTCCGCGCAGAAGATCGAGTCGTACCGCCTCACCGAGGCCTCCGACCAGGCCGCGCTGGCGTCGGCGAAGGCCGACCTCGAATCGGCGCGCCTGAAGCTGCGCCAGGCGACGATCCTCGCGCCCGATGACGGCGTCGTGGTCTCGAAGAGCGCGGTGCTGGGCAACGTGGTCAGCGCCGGCACCGAGCTGTTCCGCCTCGTGCGCCAGGGCAAGGTCGAGTGGCGGCCGGAGCTGGACGCGCGCCAGCTGGCGCAAGCCGGCGCGGGCCAGGTCGCCCGCGTCACGCTGCCGTCCGGGCAGGTGGTCGAGGGCCGCGTGCGGCTGGTCGGCCCCGCGCTGAGCACCAGCACCGGCCGCGCGACGGTGTACGTGAGCCTGCCGGCGGCGAGCGCCGCGCGCGTGGGCATGTTCGCCGGCGGCGAGATCGATCTCGCGCAGCAGGACGCCGTGACGCTGCCCGCGACCGCGCTGGTGCAGCGCGACGGCCGCACCTACGTCTACAGCGTCGACGCCGGCAACAAGGTGCACGCCGTGCCCGTCACCACCGGCCGCCGCCAGGGAACGCGGGTCGAGCTGCTGGCCGGCGCCGACGGCCTGGGCCGGGTCGTCGCCGCCGGCGGCGCCTTCCTGTCCGAGGGCGTCGCCGTGACCGTCGTCGACGCTGCCGCGCCGTCCAAGGGCGCCTGAGGCGAGACAGGAGCCACGATGAACTTCTCCGCCTGGTCCATCCGCAATCCCGTTCCCGCCGTCCTGCTGTTCGTGCTGCTGACCGTGCTGGGCCTGATCGGCTTTCGCAAGCTGCAGATCCAGGACTTCCCGGACATGGACCTGCCGACGATCAACGTCACCGCCTCGCTGGAGGGCGCCGCGCCCGAGCAACTGGAGACGCAGGTCGCGCGCAAGATCGAGGACAAGCTCGCCTCGCTCGCGCGCCTCGACCACGTGACGACCACGATCACGCAGGGCACGGTCAGCATCAGCGTCAGCTTCGACATCGACAAGAACACCGACGCCGCGCTCAGCGAGGTGCGCGACGCCGTCGACAGCGCGCGCGCCGACCTGCCGTCCGGCATGAGCGACCCGACGGTCTCCAAGATGACCAGCGCGGGCTCGGCGCTGATCGCCTACACGATCGAGTCGAAGTCGCTGGACGAGCAGGACCTGTCCTGGTTCGTCGACAACGACGTCTCGAAGGCGCTGCTGTCC
>DASQCX010000227.1:0-1522 GCA_035634455.1 Burkholderiaceae bacterium | reverse complement strand
AGACCGTGGCGCGCGTGTTCCAGGAATTCGCATTGCCGCAGGGGCGGCTGACCTACCGCGGCCGCAAGGTCGACCCGGCCGCGATCCGCCGCACCGCGCTGGTCACGATCGAGGGCGAGCGCGACGACATCTGCGCCATCGGCCAGACGCTCGCGGCGCAGGACCTCGCCGCCAGCCTGCGCCCGCACCTGCGCACGCACTACGTGCAGGCCGGCGTCGGCCACTACGGCGTGTTCAGCGGGCGGCGCTGGCAGTCGCAGATCTATCCGCTGGTGCGCGACGTGATCCACGTTTCCGGGTAGAGGCTGCCTGGACGACCCACGAACCGGGCATCGTCCATTTCGGCGGACAATACGGGGGTTCGGCGTTCCGCGCCGACTTTCCCGCAGCTCGCCCTCCCCCGGCCTCGACATGACCACCATCCTCCAGAACCTGCCCGCCCAGCAAAAGGTCGGCATCGCCTTCTCCGGCGGCCTCGACACCAGCGCCGCGCTGCACTGGATGCGCCTGAAGGGCGCGATCCCCTACGCCTACACCGCCAACCTGGGCCAGCCCGACGAGCCGGACTACGACGAGATCCCGCGCAAGGCGATGCAGTACGGCGCCGAGAAGGCGCGCCTGATCGACTGCCGCGCGCAGCTGGTGGCCGAGGGCATCGCCGCGCTGCAGAGCGGCGCATTCCACATCTCCACCGCCGGCGTCACCTACTTCAACACGACGCCGCTGGGCCGCGCGGTCACCGGCACGATGCTGGTCGCGGCGATGAAGGAGGACGACGTCCACATCTGGGGCGACGGCTCCACCTTCAAGGGCAACGACATCGAGCGCTTCTACCGCTACGGCCTGCTCGCGAACCCGTCGCTCAAGATCTACAAGCCGTGGCTGGACCAGGTGTTCATCGACGAGCTCGGCGGCCGCACCGAGATGTCGGAGTTCCTGATCAAGGCCGGCTTCGGCTACAAGATGTCGGTGGAGAAGGCGTATTCGACCGACTCCAACATGCTGGGCGCCACGCACGAGGCCAAGGATCTCGAGCACCTGAACTCCGGCATCAAGATCGTGCAGCCCATCATGGGCGTGGCGTTCTGGCGCGACGACGTCGCCGTCAAGGCCGAGAAGGTCGTCGTGCGCTTTGAGGAAGGCCAGCCCGTCGCGCTGAACGGCCAGACCTTCACCGATCCCGTCGCGCTGTTGCTCGAGGCCAACGCCATCGGCGGCCGTCACGGCCTCGGCATGAGCGACCAGATCGAGAACCGCATCATCGAGGCCAAGAGCCGCGGCATCTACGAAGCGCCTGGCATGGCGCTGCTGCACATCGCCTATGAGCGCCTCGTCACCGGCATCCACAACGAGGACACGATCGAGCAATATCGCGACACGGGACGCCGGCTCGGGCGGTTGCTCTATCAGGGACGCTGGTTCGATCCGCAGGCGATGATGCTGCGCGAAACGGCGCAGCGCTGGGTCGCGCGCGCCGTGACCGGCGAAGTGACGCTCGAGCTGCGGCGCGGCAACGATTACT
>DASQCX010000226.1:0-1572 GCA_035634455.1 Burkholderiaceae bacterium | reverse complement strand
GTAGCGCCGCAGGGCGGGGGTGGTCGGCGCCTCCGGCGTGCCGAGGTTGACGAGCAGGACGCCGACCTTCTCGCCGCCGTCGTGCCTGTGGCCGCGCGGGGCGACGCTCATCGGCGCGAGGGCGGCGCGATGGGCGACAGGAGGTCGTACTCGTCGTCGCGCCGCAGCGGCGCCTGCAGGACCTCGAACTGCATGGCGGCGACGCCGGGATCCTCCGGCGAGCCGCTCAGGCCCACCTCGCCGCTGCCGTGCAGCGTGCAGCTGCCGCGGCGCAGGCTCAGCACCTCGTCCTCGCTGGTGAAGCGCACGAAGGTGCCGTTGATGCTCAGGTCGGACAGCTGCAGCGTCGCGCCGACCAGGTCGATGCGGCAGTGCGAGCGCGACACGCGCGCGTCGTCGACCTGCATGTCCGAGGCCGCCGCGCGGCCGATCACCACCGGCATGTCGGCGGCCGTGAAGCGGCGCACCTTGTTGCCCCAGGTGAGGATGACGGCGTCGGGGCCCGCGGCCAGGCCCAGCGGGCCGCCGCCCACCAGCGTGGGCGCGGTGTCCATGCCGCGGCGCGACAGCAGGTGCACCTCGACCGGCTCGACGCGCCCGCGCAGGCGCACGAGGTCGAGGCTGCGGAACATGTCGCGCGAGTCCAGGGGCAGGGCGCGCAGGACGTCGGCGGTGACCAGCGTCTCGTTGTCGCCCGCGTGGTCGAGCAGGCGGGCGGCCACGTTGACCGCGTCGCCGAAGTAGTCGCCGCTGACCTCCACGGTCTCGCCGAGCGCGATGCACACCTGCAGCTGCAGGCGCGCCTCCGTGAAGCCGGTCAGCGCGTCGCGCCGCCGCATCACGATGTCGATCTCCTCGTGCATCTGGTCGGCCGCCTCGACCGCCTGCGCGGCCGTGGGGAACACGGCCATCAGCCCGTCGCCCAGCGTCTTGACGACGACGCCGCCGGTGGCCGGCACGCGCCGCGACACCGCGTCCACCGTCTCGGTGACGATGTGAGACGCATCGGTGTTGCCGAGCAGCTCGTACAGCGCGGTGCTGCCGCGCAGATCGGCGAAGACGACGGCACGACGCTGGATGGCGGACATGCGCGGCTGGTCCGGATTAGAGGTTGTCGAGGTAGGTGCGCAGCTTGTCCGACCGGCTCGGGTGCTTGAGCTTGCGGATCGCCTTGGCCTCGATCTGGCGGATGCGCTCGCGCGTGACGTCGAACTGCTTGCCCACTTCCTCCAGCGTGTGGTCGGTGGACATCTCGATGCCAAAGCGCATGCGCAGCACCTTGGCCTCGCGCGGCGTCAGGCTGTCGAGGATGTCCTTGACCACGTCGCGCAGGCCGGCGTGCATCGCGGCCTCGACCGGGGCGAGGTTGTTGGTGTCCTCGATGAAGTCGCCCAGGTGGGAGTCGTCGTCGTCCCCGATCGGCGTCTCCATGGAGATCGGCTCCTTGGCGATCTTCATGATCTTGCGGATCTTGTCCTCGGGCATCTCCATCTTCTCGGCCAGCGTCGGCGCGTCCGGCTCGAAGCCGAATTCCTGCAGGTGCTGGCGCGAGATGCGGTTCATCTTGTTGAT
>DASQCX010000225.1:0-3337 GCA_035634455.1 Burkholderiaceae bacterium | reverse complement strand
CGTAGTGGTAGGAGTAGGCCTGGGGGGTCAACGACTTCTGGTTGAGGGCCGAGTGCAGGCCGATGTTGTAGGACATCAGCTTGAAGCCCGGCGTGACCTTCACGTCCGGCAGCGGCGCCCACTCGTACTCGACGAAGGGCTGGATCTGGTGCCAGCTCGAATACTGCGTCACGAAATTGTGCGACGCCTGCACGCCGTCGGGGTAGCCGGCCTTCGCGCCGGTCAGCAGCGTGCCGGTGGTCAGGTCGGCCTCGAGGTTGTGGCGGCGCGTGTCCGACGCCTCGAACCAGGCGCCGGCGCGCAGCAGGCCGTTGTCGGTCTTGGCCGTCAGCTTGAACACGTCGCCCCACACGCGGTACTTGTTGAGCTTGAAGTAGCCCGGGACGTCGCCGTTGGGCAGCGTCACCGTCTTCTTGGCCACGTTCGTGAAGCTCAGCGTCGCGTCCGCGGTGCCGTTGAACTGCGACGGATCCTCGCCCGCGGTCGTCATGTTGTCGTAGGCGTAGGTGTAGGTGTTGTTGTCGGTCTCGACGGTCGGGGACCACGCCGTCTGCATGCGGACGTACTCCATGTCCGTCTTCTTGTTCTGATAGTTGAACGCACGGTAGCCCTGGCTGTGCGGGTCGTCGTTCATGAAGTAGTTCTGGCCGAGCGCCGCGACCTGGGCCGCCGTCGGGCCGCTGGAGTTGTCCGCGGTGTTGGTGCGGACGTGGCCCACGCTCGCGAACGCCGTCAGCAGCGTGCCGTCGCCGATCGGGCGCTGGTACTTGGCCGTGAAGTTGTCGTCCTTGATCCGGGCCTGGGTCAGGTAGCCGTCGCTGGCCATGTGCTGCAGGTTCAGCTGCAGCGTGGCGTCGCTGCCGGCCATGCGGCCGGTGTCGTAGGAGGCGCCCTCGAGGTTCGTGCCCCAGTTGCCGATGGAGCCGTAGACGCTGGTCTTGCGCGTGGCCGAGGCCACCTTGGAGAAGATGTTGACGCTGCCGCCGTAGGTCGCGTAGCCGATGTTGCTCGCGTTGCCGGGGCCGCGCTCGATCACCATGCCGCCGATGACGGCCGCGGGGAAATAGGCCGTCGAGTGGTGCGTCGGGCCGTTCGTGTCGCCGAACGGGATGCCGTCGAACGTCACGTTGTACTCGCCGTCCTGGAAGCCGCGCAGCGTCATCTTCTGGTCGGACAGGCCCGGGCCGTTGGTCGACGGCATGGAGGCGACGCTGGGCGCGATGTTCAGGATGGTGTTGAAGTTGCCCGTGGGCGGCGTCGACGCCTCGATGAAGGCGCGCGAGATGATGGACTGCGGCTCCGTCGCCGTCAGGCTCGCCTGCGCCGGCGCCACCGATGCGGCCGTGCCGCGCTCGGCCGACACCGACGGCGTCGCCGCGGCGCCGCCGTTGGCGCCGACGGTGCCCAGGTCGATGGTGTCGGCGAAGGACGCGCTCGCGCCCGCCATGCCGACGCCCGCGAGGGACAGCAGCGAAATCAATTTCTTGAGCTTGAAGCGAGGAGCGTTTTGCATGGTCTTGGCGTAGGCAGGCAGATGTCGCGGCGACATCGGGGTGGTGTGGGAGGGGACGATCGGTTCGCGGGCCGCACGGATCGCATCCGCGGCGATTCCTGCGAGCGGGCGGATGCTCAAGCACGTCAATTAAGAAAGAGTTACATCGTGAACGGCATGCGACTGGAGCTGTCGCGCAACCTTCGTCCATGTGTCAGGAAGAAGTCGTCACCGAACCATCACAATCGGCCGCTAGATTCGAGCGCTTTGTCTCGAGGCCGGGCACGTGACCGGAGCTGACTTGAAGCGTGTTTCCCTTTGGGCGATGGCCCTGTTCCTGATCGCCGGCATGGCGGGTTGCGCCGGGCACTTCGCGTCCGATCCAATCGTTGCTCCGGCTGGCGGCGACGAGTACGTCCGCGCGGCCTGGGTCGAGTACAGCAGCGCGCATGGCTGGGAAGTGCGCGCGTTGACCGTCGGCGGCGTCCGCCCGGCGCTGCAGTGGGACGGCGGCGCGCTGCCTCTGCAAGAGCGCGCAGGCCCCGCCATCGTCGCGCCGCGCGAAAGCGGGCACGACGCGCCGACCAAGCCCGCGGTCTTCACGACGAGCTCGTGGGAGATCCCGGTGCCGGCCGGCGCGAGCCGGTTGCGCGTGGCGCAGTTCGAGCTGCCGGTGCCGCGCGCCGAGCTGCATCGCATCGTGCTGATGGGCGATTCGGGCTGCCGCATGAAGGCCGCCGACGACGCCTTCCAGGATTGCGGCGACGCCCAGGCCTGGCCGTTCGCGCGCGTCAACGCGACCGCCGCCGCCATGCATCCCGACCTCGTCGTCCACGTCGGCGACCTGCACTATCGCGAGAGCCCCTGCCCGGACGGCAACGCGGCCTGCGCCGGCAGCCCGTGGGGCTTCGGCGAGGACGTGTGGTGGGCCGATTTCTTCGCGCCCACCGCGACGCTGCGGGCCGCCGCACCGTGGGTGATCGCGCGCGGCAACCACGAAGCCTGCAACCGCGCCGGCCTGGGCTGGTTCCGCTTTCTCGCACCGACCGACTACTCGCCCGCGCTGTCGTGCGTCTCGCCCGCCGACGACGCCGAGGCCGACTTCACGCATCCCTACGCCGTCCCGCTGGACGCGCGGACGCAGCTGATCGTGTTCGACTCGGCGGCGATGTCCGCCAAGGCCTACAAGCCCGACGCGCCCGCCTTCCTGCGCTACCAGAAGCTGATGGACGAGGTCGACGCGCTGGCGCGCGCGAAGCCGCACAGCATCTTCGTGAACCACCATCCGGCGCTCGCGTTCGGCGGCAGCGCCAGCGGAACGGCCAAGCCGGGCACGGCGGGCCTGATCTCCGTCCTGCAGGCGCGCGATCCGGCGCGGCTGTACCCCGCGGGCGTCGACCTGGTCGTCAACGGCCACGTGCACATGTTCCAGGCGCTGGACTTCGCCAGCGGCCAGCCCGCCGAGATCCTCACCGGCAACGGCGGCTCGCAGATGGAAGGCCACGTGGACGCGAGTTCCGCGTTCCGGACGACCGTCGCGCCCGGCGCGGTGCTCGCGCACTTCGAGACGCAGCCCGGCTTCGGCTTCGCGACGCTGGATCGCGTCGCGGACGCGTGGGAGCTGAAGGAGTGGACGCCCGACGGCCAGTTGCTGCGGCGCTGCGCGATCCGCGGCCGGCAGCTCGATTGCGGCGCCGCCGGCTGAGGAGACATCGGCGGCGGCGCGACCGCAGGGTCAGGGCGCCTTGACCACGAGCACCCGGAAGCTGCCCGGCACGGCTTCCGGCCGCTTCTTGCCCTGCTCGCCCTCGGCCTGCGGCTTGAAGTCCGCGGTCGGCGTGAACA
>DASQCX010000224.1:0-1607 GCA_035634455.1 Burkholderiaceae bacterium | reverse complement strand
CGCGCTGGTGGCCATCGATCCGCGCAACGGCGAGATCCTGGCCTTCGTCTCCAAGCCCACGTTCGACCCCAACCTGTTCGTCGACGGCATCGATCCCGACAACTGGAAGGAGCTCAACGAGTCGATCGACAAGCCGCTGCTCAACCGCGCGATCCGCGGCACCTACGCGCCGGGCTCGACGTACAAGCCGTACATGGCGCTGGCCGCGCTGACGCTGGGCAAGCGCACCGCCGCCTGGGGCATCCAGGATCCCGCCGTCTACAACTTCGGCGGCCACACCTTCCACGACGACAAGCCCGAAGGCCACGGCTTCGTCGACATGTACCGCTCGATCGTCATCTCCTGCGACATCTACTACTTCATGCTCGCCAACGACCTGGGCGTGGACACGATCGCCAGCTTCATGCAGCCGTTCGGCTTCGGCCAGCCCACCGGCATCGACCTGGAAGGCGAGCTGCGCGGCGTGCTGCCGTCCACCGAGTGGAAGCGCAAGGCCTACCGCAAGGCCGAGCAACAGCGCTGGTACGCCGGCGAGACGATCTCGCTGGGCATCGGCCAGGGCTACAACAACTACACGATCACGCAGCTGGCCAAGGCGATCAGCATCCTGTCCACGGGCGGCCAGCGCCACACGCCGCACCTGGTGCGCGACATCGTCGACCCCGTCACCGGCGAGCACCACCCCGTCGTGCCCGAGCCGATGGAGCCGCTGCAGCTCAAGCCCGAGTACGTCGAGGTGATCCGCCACGCGATGGTCGGCGTCAACAAGGAAGGCACCGGCGCGCTGGCCTTCGCCGGCGCCGGCTACGAGGCCGGCGGCAAGACGGGCACGGCGCAGGTGGTGGGCCTGAAGGCCGGCGAGAAGTACAACGCCGCCAAGGTGGCCGAGCACCTGCGCGACCACGCGCTGTTCATCGCCTTCGCGCCGGCAGACCATCCCACCATCGCGCTGGCCATGGTGCTGGAGAACGCCGGCTTCGGCGGACAGAACGCGGCGCCGATCGCGCGCCGCGTGCTGGACTACTGGATCAAGGGCCTGTACCCGACCGACAAGGACATCGCCGGCGTGCAGGCGGGCACCGCCACCGCGCCGCTGGAGCCGCCGGTGCCGATCGCGCTGGCGACCAACGTGCGCATGGGCACCAGCCACGCGCCGGGCGCCGAGGAGGACGCGGCCCACGCGTCCGGCGCCGCGAGCGCGGCCAGTGCGGCCGTCGCCGGCAGCGCGACGTCGGCCGGATCGGCGGCCGCGGCCAGCGGTGCGGCCTCGGGCCCGACCGCCGCGGAGCGCGCCGCCGCCGCGCGCGCCGATGCCGCCAGCGCCGCGCTGGCCAACGCCGGGCCGGGCCTGGTGGCGAGCGCCGCCGGCGGCTCGGCGGCACCGCCGCGCCGCAGCCTCAACACCCGGCGCGGCGCGGCCAGTCCGGCGTCGGCCGCCGCGTCCGCGTCGCCCGCCGCGACGCCGGGCCATGGGCGCGCCGCGGGGCATCGGTCGGCCGCCAGCAGGAGCACGCCATGATCGCCGTCGTCGAACGTCCCACCCTCTGGCAGCGGCTGCGGCCCGTGCTGCTCGGCTTCGATCCCACGCTGATGATCGCCGTGCTGCT
>DASQCX010000223.1:0-8140 GCA_035634455.1 Burkholderiaceae bacterium | reverse complement strand
AGCGACACCGTCGCCTCGCCGAAGCGGGCCAGCAGCGGGCCCAGCACCATGATGCTGGCGCGCATGGTCTTGACCAGCTCGTACGGCGCCTCGGGCGTGTTGAGCGCGGCGGCGTCCAGCACCACCTCGTCGACGCGGCCGCCTACGGCCTCCGCGCCCCAGGCCACGCGGACGCCCATGTTGCGGATCAGCTTGATCGCCGTCGCCACGTCCTGCAGCTTGGGCACGTTGTGCAGCGTGACCGGGCCGGGCACCAGCAGCGCGGCGCACAGCTCGGGCAGCGCGGCGTTCTTGGCGCCGGAGATCGTCACCTCGCCTTGGAGGCGGCGGCCGCCGCGGATCAGGAGTTTGTCCATGGGTGTGCTCTGGCTGGGAAGGCGTGCGGGAAATTCAGGCGGAATGCGGTCGGGAGGCCAGGCGTCTCGCGGCGGAGGAGCGGTGGCGCCGGGCGCGCGCCGTCTCACCCGCGGCGAGGCCGCGCGGGAGCGTCAATGGGAATGGCGGGCGGCCTCGCTGCCGGGCGCGCGCTGGCTGGCCCACTCGGCCGGCGTCAGCGTCTTCATCGACAACGCGTGGATCTGCTCGCGCATGCGATCGCCGAGCGCGGCATACACGCGCTGGTGGCGGCGGATGCGCAGCAGGCCTTCGAACTCCGGCGACACGATGGTCGCGAAGAAATGTCGGCCGTCGCCCTCCACCTCGAGGTGATCGCAGGTGAGTCCGTCGGCGATGTAGCGCTGGACGTCTTGGGGCGTGGGATCGGTCATGGGATCCGCATTATCCCTCAGTGCCGCAGCTTGTAGCCGCTGCGCAGCAGGGCCAGCGCGACCGCCGAGACGAGGACGAAGGCCGCGCCGACCACGCCCAGGCTGAGCCACGGGGAGACGTCGCTCTGGCCGAAGAAGCCGGCGCGGAAGCCGTCGATCATGTAGAAGAACGGGTTCAGCCGGCTCGCGACGTGCCACACCGGCGGCAGCGAGTGCACCGAGTAGAAGACGCCCGACAGGAACGTCAGCGGCATGATGATGAAGTTCTGGAACGCGGCGAGCTGGTCGAACTTCTCGGCCCACAGGCCGGCGATCAGGCCCAGCGTGCCCATCATCGCGGCGCCCAGCAGGCCGAACACGAGGATCCACAGCGGGTTCGCGAGCCCCGGCGGCGCGAACCACGCCGTCACCAGCATCACGCCCGCGCCCACCACCATGCCGCGCACGACGGCCGCGCCGGCGTAGGCCAGGAACCAGGCCGCCGGCGACAGCGGCGTCACCAGCAGGAACACGAGGTTGCCGGTGATCTTGCTCTGGATCAGCGAGGACGAGCTGTTGGCGAACGCGTTCTGCAGCACGCTCATCATGACCAGGCCCGGGATCAGGAACTGGATGTAGCTGACGCCGTCGTAGACGCTCACGCGCCCGTTGAGCGCGTGGCCGAAGACCACCAGGTACATCACGGCGGTGAGCACGGGCGCCGCGACGGTCTGGAACGAGACCTTCCAGAAGCGCAGGATCTCCTTGCGGAACAGCGGCCGGGCGCCGGCCAGCACGATGCGGGCGCTCATGGCTGGGCCTCCGCGGTCATGATGTCCAGGAACACGTCCTCCAGGTCGGCGCGGCCGATCTCCAGGTCTTCCACCGGCACGCGCGCCTCGCGCAGCTGCGCCAGCACAGCTTCGACGTCCGCCGCGTCGCGCGCGCTCACCTGCGCGAAGCGGCCGGTCACGCGCGCGCGCTGCGCGAGGCTCGCGGGCAGCGCGTGGTCGGTCTTGAAGCGCAGCATGGTGCTGGCGGTGCCGGCCAGCAGCTCGGACGTGCGCTGCAGCGCCACCACCTTGCCCTGCTTGAGCATCGCGATGCGCTGGCACAGCGCCTCGGCTTCCTCCAGGTAGTGCGTGGTCAGCAGCACCGTGTGGCCCTCGCGGTTCAGGCGCGCGATGAATTGCCACAGCGTCTGGCGCAGTTCGACGTCGACGCCGGCGGTGGGCTCGTCCAGCACGATCACCGGCGGCCGGTGCACCAGCGCCTGCGCCACCAGCACGCGGCGCTTCATGCCGCCCGAAAGCTGGCGCATGTTGGCGTCGGCCTTGTCGGCCAGGCCCAGGCTGGCGAGCAGTTCGTCGATCCAGTCGTCGTTGCCCCGCACGCCGAAGTAGCCGCTCTGGATGCGCAGCGTCTCGCGCACCGAGAAGAAGGGGTCGAACACGAGCTCCTGCGGCACGATGCCCAGCGACTTGCGGGCGGCGGCGTAGTCCTCGACGACGTCGTGTCCCATCACCGTGACCTTGCCGCGCGTGGCGCGCGCCAGGCCGGCCAGGACGCTGATCAGCGTGGTCTTGCCTGCGCCGTTGGGCCCGAGCAGGCCGAAGAATTCGCCGGGCTGGACGTCGAAGGAGACGCCCCCCAGCGCGCGCACGCCGCTGCCGTAGGTCTTCTCGACTTGCTGGAAGGAAATCGCGGACATAGGGCGGGGATTGTAGGAACTTGTCGAGAAGTGCCTCTACAACACGGGCTTCCGAATCTGTGCATTGGCGCGTGGGGGTGCTAGATTTCGCCAACTGAAAAAAGAACGAGCAAATGGAAGCGAAAAAGCCGCGCCGCACCGCCGAACGGATCCTCGAAGTCACGCTGGACCTGTTCAACCGCTTCGGCGAGCCGAACGTGTCGACCACGCTGATCTCGGCCGAACTGCACATCAGTCCGGGCAACCTGTACTACCACTACCCGGCCAAGGACGAACTGATCAACGCGCTGTTCGACCGCTACGAGAAGGCGCTCAACGAGCTGCTGCAGGCCGCCGACAACGTCGCCAACGTGGAGGACGCCTGGCTGTTCTTCCACATGATGTTCGAGCTGGTCTGGCAATACCGCTTCCTGTATCGGGACCTGAACGACCTGCTGTCCAAGAACCGCCGCCTGGAGACGCACTTCCAGTTCGTCCTGAAGAACAAGTCGCGCGCGGTCGAGGCGGTGCTCGACGGCATGAACCGCAGCAGCGAGGTGCGCCTGGAGCGGCGCGACCTGCCGTCGGTGGCGACGTCGATGGTGGTCGTGCTCACCTACTGGCTCAGCTACGAGTACGTGCGCGAGCCGCGCAAGGCGCTGGAGCCCGACCAGGCCGGCGCCACGCTGGCCCGCGGCGCGTGGCACGTGCTGTCGCTGCTCACGCCCTACCTCGAACCCGCCGCGCGCGAGCACCTGCAGCGGCTCGCGGGCGCCTACAAGTCCTGACACGATCCCGACCACTTCAAGCCGAGAGACAACGCCATGGCCAAATGGACCGCCTTCCCGTACGACGCCGCCGACTACACCTACGACGCCGCCGCGCTGAAGAAGCACTGGGCCCGCCTGCACAAGGGCGACGCCGAGCCCTTCCCCAAGGACGACGCCGTGCTGGCGGCCTGGGCCGCGTTCCACGCCGGCGACTTCAGGAAGGCGGTCGACGCGGGCCTGAAGGCGGGCGACGCCGGCCTGGTCGTCGCCAACAAGGCGCAGTCCATCTACGCCAACTACCTCGAATCCAGCGAGAAGACCAAGCTCGCGCTGTTCCTGGAAGTCGCCGAGCGGGCCGAGGCGCAGGCCAAGGCCAACCCCAAGCTGGCCAACGCCCACTACTGGCAGGCCTACGCGCTGGGCCGCTACAGCCAGGGCATCAGCGTGGCCAAGGCGCTGACCCAGGGCCTGGGCGCGAAGGTCAAGACGGCGCTGGAGACGACGATCGCGCTCGCGCCCAAGCACGCCGACGCCCACATCGCGCTCGGCGCCTTCCATGCCGAGGTGATCGACAAGGTCGGCAAGCTGCTGGGCAAGACCCAGGGCGCCGATACCGCCACCGGCCTGAAGATGTTCAAGGAAGCGCTGGCGCTGAACCCGGACTCCGCCATCGCCCGCGTCGAGTACGCCAACGGCCTGGTCATGCTCGAAGGCGACAAGCGCATGAAGGAAGCCGAGAAGCTCTACGCCGAGGCCGCCGAGTGCAAGGCGCTGGACGCGATGGAGCGGCTGGACGTGGAGATGGCCAGGGAGGAGCTGGAAGACGAATGAGCGCGATCCGCCAGGCACTCGCCCTCGCGGCGCTGCTCGGCGCGGGCCTCGCGCGCGCGGCCGCGCCCGCGGCGCCGGTCGTCGTGCGCAGCGACGACATCGACCGCTTCTACCGCGTCTACGACGCCGCGCACGGCCGGCCGACGGCCGAGGCGCTGCAGGCCGGCTACCTCGACCCCGGCTCGCCGGGGTTGCACCAGTACCTCGCGGCGCGCATCAAGAGCGCCGCGAGCCTGCAGCACTCGATCGACGTCCGCCCCGCGGACTATGCCGGCGCGCGCCGCTGCCTCGCCCCGCTGGCCGACACGAAGTCGCGCCTGCCCGCGGTGTTCGCGAGATTCGTCGACGCCTATCCGGCGGCGCGCATCGCGCCCGTGACCCTGGTCATCGGCCGCGACGACACCGGCGGCAACACCACGCCCGACGGCGTCATCATCGGCGTCGAGACGATGTGCCGCTCGAACTGGCTGGACGACGACGTCGCCACCCGCTTCGTCCACATCATCGCCCACGAGATGGCGCACGTGCAGCAGCCGGCGGCGGCGCAGGACGACGTGCCCGGCGCGACGCTGCTGTTCCAGTCCCTGCTCGAAGGGGGCGCCGACTTCATGGCCGAGCTCACGTCCGGCGCCACCGCCAACCCGCAGCTGCAACGGTGGACGCGCGGCCACGAGTGCGCCATCGAGCAGGCGTTCGAGAAGGACGCGCTCGGCACCGACATCTCGCACTGGCTGTACAACGGCGTGGGCACGCCCGACAAGCCGGGCGACCTCGGGTACTGGGTCGGCTACCGCATCGTCAAGACGTACTACGCGCAGGCCAGGGACAAGAAGGCCGCGGTCGACACGCTGCTCCACATCGACAACGCGTCGGCGCCGCAGTTCCTGAAGGACAGCGGCTGGAAGCCGCAGACGGGCTGCTGAGCCCTCAGCGCTCCCAGGGCAGCATCATCGCCAGATAGAGCAACTGCTCGAACTCCGGCCGGAAGCGCTTCACGATCTCGTCGGGATCCGGGCACATCCGCGCATCGGTGATCAGGCCGAACTGCACGCCGCCGCCGTAGCTGAGGATGCTCACGCCCATGCCGATGTCGCCCGACGCCGGCACCCAGAACATCACCTGCTTGAGGGTGCGGCCGCAGAGCTTCAGCGGCACCGCCGGCCCCGGCACGTTGGTCATCACCGCGGTGGCCTTCTTGGCGAACAGGCCCAGCAGCGCGTGCTGCACCGGCTTGATCAGCACGCCCGCCACCGACAGCAGCGCGAACGCCAGCAGCGGCTGGTAGCCGCCCTTGAGCTCCTGCATGCGCGCCCGCACGGCCGCCAGCCGCTCGATCGGGTTGGCGATGCCGATGGGCAGCACCAGCGGCACCAGGCCGAAGCGGTTGCCCAGCTGCCAGGCCTTCTCCAGCGGACGCAGGTTGACCGGCACCATGGCGCGGATCTCCTTGCCCGCCGGATCCTCGCCCTTGTCGCGCAGGTAGCTGCCGATGGCGCCGGCCACGCTGGCCAGCAGCACGTCGTTGATCGAGCCGCCCAGCGCGCGGCCGATCGCCTTGACCTCGGGCAGCGGCAGCGGCTCGCCCCAGGCGACGCGCTTGCCCGGCGTCGCCCTGCCCTTGAGGCGGGTGGGCGAGTCGTCGGGCATCAGCGCCATCGCGGCGACGTCGCTGACGACCTGCGCGCCGATGCGCGCCATCTCCAGGCTGCCGTTGAGCGGCGCGGCGGGGTCGGCCATCATCTCGACGCCCTTGCCCAGGCCCGCGCCGTAGACGCCGATCGCCTTGACCGCGAGGTCGGACGCCGGCTTGAGCAGGTAGTCGGCGATCCAGTCGTTCTCGCCGTCCTCCTCGGCCTCGCGCTGGCGGCGCGCGGGCGGCGACTTGCCGCCGTCCGTGATCGACAGCATCACCGAGATCAGCGCGATGCCGTCGGCGATGCAGTGGTGGATGCGCGCGACCAGCGCGGAGCGGCCGGTCTCGAAGTCCTCGAACAGGTGGAACTGCCACAGCGGGCGGCTGGGGTTCAGCGGCTGGGTGGCGAGCTCGCCGACGTAGTGCTTCAGGCCGTCCAGCGGCGACTGGCCCTTGGAGAGTTCCAGCGTCTCGGGCACGACGTGCGCCGCCAGGTCGAAGTGGTCGTCGTCCACCCACTGCGCGCCGAGCGTGTCCTCGACCACCTTCTGCCTGAACCGCCCGTATTTCAGGAGCGCCGTCTCCACGCGCTCGCGCAGGTCGGCCAGCGACAACTGGGGCTCGATCAGCCAGACCCCGACGATCATCATCAGGTTGGCCTCGGTGTCCATGCGCAGCCAGGCCGTGTCGACCCGGGACATGCGTTCCGCGTTTGCGCTCAAGAAAATATCTCCCCTGATCTAGAGTGGCGTCCCGGCATTCTCTCGGCCCGGCTCGCGAGATTGGGTTTTAACATCCGCCCCGTCAAGCCTGACTTCTACCCACCGCGGAAACCAGCCATGAGCACCCTCACCGAGCAATTCGAACAAGCCGTCGCCGACAGCAAGAACCTGCCCGAGCGCCCGGACAACATGACGCTGCTGAAGATCTACGCGCTCTACAAGCAGTCCACCGAAGGCGACGTGCAGGACAAGCGCCCCGGCTTCACCGACATGGTCGGCCGCGCGAAGTGGGACGCCTGGAACGAGCTGAAGGGCCAGTCCGCGGACGAGGCCAAGCAGGCCTACGTCGACCTGATCGAAGACCTGAAGTAACTCACTTCTTCTTCGCGGGCGCCTTGGCCGCGGCCTTGGGCGCCTTCGTGGCCTTGGCCTCTTCCTTGGCCAGGGCCTCGTCGAGCTGCTTGCGCACCTCGGCCTCGATCGTGCCGACGAAGGGCTTGAACAGGAAGCCCAGCGTGGCCTCGAGGTCGAAGTGGGTCGCGCCGACCGTCATGCGGCCGTCGACGCCGGAGCGCCTGAACTCCAGCACGTCCTCGTCGTCGCCCTCGATCAGCGTGCATTCCATGTCGAGCTTGCTCTCGACATGCTCCGCCCATTTCAGCGCGACCTTGCGCGCGCGGGCCAGGCCCAGGGTGTGTTCTCGGTGCAGGTGCAGGTCGGCCATCGGTGCTTGTCTCCTCTGGCCGGATTCTCAGCCAGAAACCGACGCGGCCGACGCCGCTGTTGCGGGCGCGACGACGGGCGCCGGCAGCGGCGCGGGGTCGCGGTACGCGGCCATCGCGGCATCGCGCTGCGCCCGCGGCAGCGCGGCCAGGCGCTTGACCTCGCCATAGAAGCGGTCGAAGTCGCCGCCCTGCGCGGCGAACAGGCGCTCGAACGCGCCCACCTGGTCGTCGTAGGCGGCCTGCGCGCCCAGCGTGGCGTTGTTGGCCTTGACGAACCAGCGGTCGTAGCCGGCGTAGCCCCCCCACTTGTCGCGCTTCAGGGCCTCGTAGTCGGCGCGCATGCCGGCGTACAGCTGCGCCTTGCGCGCGCGCTTGTCGGCATCGGGCAGGTCGCTGCGATACATCGCGTCGAGCTTCGCGCGCCATGCGCGCACCAGCACGTGGAAGTCGTGGCGATGCGCTTCGGTCAGCGCCTGCCGCTCGCGCACCTCGGGCGACGCGTTCGCCTCCAGCCAGCGCTGGCTGCCGATGCGTTCGACGGCGGTGGCGAAGGACTCGTTGAACGTGGTGTCGCCCGGCGCGTAGGCCACCTGGTGCGCCAGCTCGTGGAACATCAGCCGCGCCAGCTCGCCCTCGGGCCAGTTCACGAAGGTGTTGAGCAGCGGGTCGCCGCCGATCCAGTTCATCCAGCCCAGCGTCGAATACGCGGGCACCTCGTAGACGTCGACCTCCAGCCCAGCGGCCTTCAGCGGCGCCGCGGCGGCGTCGGCGCCGGCCAGGTCGTAGTAGCCGCGATAGCCGATGCAGCCGACGATCGGGAAGCACCAGGTCTGCAGCGTCAGCGACAGCTCCGGCGCCGCCACCACGTTCCACACGGCGGCGCTGCGCTTGAGGTCAGCGTACGAGCGGTAGCTGCCGTTGTCGGGCTCGTGCAGCTCGGTGACCGCGAACCGGCGCATGCGCTGCGTCAGTGCCAGGCGCTGGCGCAGGGCCTCCGGCGTCGCCGGGTCGGCGATGGCTTCG
>DASQCX010000222.1:0-4050 GCA_035634455.1 Burkholderiaceae bacterium | reverse complement strand
GCCCACCATCGTCGACCTCGCGTGCGGCGACGACGGCCCCGACGATGCGCGCCCTTTCGACGCCACGCGCCCGCCCAGGCCCGACCTGCTGGTGACCGTGGACAACGGCATCGCCAGCCTCGCGGGCGTCGCTCACGCGCGCTCGCGCGGCATCGCCGTCCTCGTGACCGACCACCACCTGCCCGCGCTGGTCGACGACAAGGTGGTGCTGCCGGACGCCGACGTCATCGTCAACCCGAACCAGCCGGAGTGCCCGTTCGCGAGCAAGGCGATGGCCGGCGTCGGCGTCATGTTCTACACGCTGCTGGCCGCGCGCGCCGAGCTGCGCGAGCGCGGCCGCTTCGACGCCGCGACGCAGCCGCGGCTGGACGCGCTGCTCGACCTCGTCGCGCTCGGCACGGTGGCCGACGTCGTCAAGCTCGACCCGAACAACCGCCGGCTCGTCGCGCAAGGCCTCAAGCGCATCCGCGCCGGACGCATGCAGCCGGGCATCGCGGCGCTGTTCCACGTCGCCGCGCGCAAGGCCGAGCGCGCGAGCGCGTTCGACTTCGGCTTTGCGCTCGGCCCGCGCCTGAACGCCGCGGGACGCCTGGCCGACATGACGCTGGGCATCGAATGCCTGCTCACCGACGACCCGACGCGCGCCGCGCAACTGGCCGCCGAGCTCGACCGCATCAACCGCGAGCGGCGCGACGTCGAGGCCGGCATGCGCGAGCAGGCCGAGGCGCTGGTCGAACGCATCATGCCCACGGGCGCGCCGCCGGCCGCGCTGGCGCTGTTCGACGACGGCTTCCACGAGGGCGTGGTGGGCATCGTCGCGGGCCGCGTGAAGGATCGCCTGCACCGCCCGACCTTCGTGTTCGCCGTCGGCGCCGACGGCTTCCTCAAGGGCTCGGGCCGCTCGATCGCCGGCTTCCACCTGCGCGACGCGCTGGACCTCGTCACCAAGCGCCACCCCGGCCTGCTGCGCAAGTTCGGCGGCCACTCGATGGCCGCGGGCTGCACGATCGCGCGCGCGGACTTCGAGACCTTCGCGCAGGCCTTCACCGCCGTCGCCGAGGAATGGCTGAGCCCCGCGGCGCTGTCGCGCGTGCTCGCCACCGACGGCCCGCTGGCGCTGGAATGGTTCAACGCCGCCACCGTCGCCACGCTCGACGCGCAGGTCTGGGGCCAGGGCTTCGAGGCGCCCACCTTCTGCGACGAGGTCGACGTGGTGCAGCAGCGCCTGGTCGGCGAGAAGCACCTGAAGCTGCGCGTGCGCCACGCCGGCCAGCTGCGCGACGCGATCTGGTTCGGGCACAGCGAGCCGGTGCCCGAGCGCGTGCGCATCGCCTATCGGCTGAGCATCGACGAGTTCCAGGGGCAGCAGCGGCTGCAGATGGTGGTGGAGGCGGCGGGCTGACGCTCGCCGCCGGTGCCAGTCCGGTCTTGCCGCAACACCGGTCCGGTCAGTGCACGGATGGCGCGTACTGCCGCAGGCGCGCCTGCCCCTGTGGCGTCACCGCATAGCGGCCGTCTTCGTCGAAGGACAGCAGCCCCAGGTGGCGCAGTTCCGCGAATTCGCGCAAGGCCTGCGCGGTGGCGGGCTCGGGCGCGCCGGCGGCGGCGTCGAACAGGAGCTTGATCTGGCGGGGATTGAGCATGGTCAGCATGGGAACTCGCGCGGGTTGGACGGCCAGTCACGGCAAATCGCGCGCCCGATGAAAGGAATCGCCCGCGGCCGGCGACGAAGGACTATCCTCGCCCAGCACGCCGGCTTCGCGGCGCCACGCCATGACCACCTCCCCGCCCGTTTCCACGCCTCGCCACGGTCGCGCCCTCGCCGCCCTCGCCATCGCGGCCGCGCTGGCCGCCGGCGCATCGACCCGAGCCGCCGCCGAGGCGGCCTGCACCGCGCAGTCGGGCCCGACGGTGCCCGCGGTCGTCGAGCTCTACACCAGCGAAGGATGCAGCTCCTGCCCGCCGGCCGAGCTCTGGCTGAGCCAACTCAAGGGCCGCGACGGCGTCGTCACGCTCGCCTTCCACGTCGACTACTGGGACAGCCTGGGCTGGAAGGATCGCTTCGCGCAGCCGCAGTTCACGCAGCGGCAGAACGCGTCGCAGCGCAGCAGCGGCGCGCGCTTCGCGTACACGCCGCAGGTGATCCTCGACAGCCGCGACACGCCCGCCTGGAGCACGCTGCCGGCCGCCGCGCTGCAGCCGCGCGCGCCGGCGACGGTCGCGCTGGCGCTGGCGCGCGACGCGGGCGGCCTCGCCCTGACCGTGACGCCCGGCCCGGGCGCGCCGGCGGCGCTGTCGGGCTACGTCGCGGTGGTCGACGACGGGCTGCAGACGCACGTGGGCGCCGGCGAGAACCGTGGCGCGACGCTGCGCCAGGACGCCGTCGTGCGCGAGCTGCTGCCGTGGAGCCTGGCCGGGCGCCAGCCGGCCACGCTGCGCTTCGCGTCCGGCCCGGCGCCCGAGGCCGGCGCGGCGCGCCACTGGGTGGCCGTCGCCACCGATGGCCCGTTCGGCAAGCCGGTGCAGGCGCTCACGCTCGCCTGCGCGCGCTGAGGCGCGTCACGCCCGGGGCACGGACGACCTGCGCGTTCGCGGGAAAAACGCCGCCAAAAACCGACCGATCGGTCAGGGAATGGTGACTTTCCCCGGCTGTCACCCGCCCGAAATCAGGTACGCTGTCGGATGCGATGCATGGCGGAGACCCCGCTTTCGCTCGCCCACCCGATCGGCCGCGGCACACCCACCGCGCCCGCTCGATTCGCAGCATTCTTTCGGCCCGCCACCGCGGGCGCGGAGCATTCAGCCGATGACCCAGCACGACCCCTTGAGTCTGCACGTCCCGGAGCCCACGGGGCGCCCGGGCTGCGCGACCGACTTCTCGTACCTCCACGTGTCGCCCGCCGGCGCGGTGCGGCGCCCGCCGGTCGACACCGACCCGAGATCCACCAACGACCTCGCGTTCTCGCTGGTGCGGGTGCTGGACGCCGACGGCAACGCGGTCGGCCCCTGGGCGCCGGAGCTGTCGGACGAGCTGCTGCGCACCGGCATGAAGGCCATGATGAAGACGCGCATCTTCGACGCGCGCATGCTCATCGGCCAGCGCCAGAAGAAGATGTCGTTCTACATGCAGAGCCTGGGCGAGGAGGCCATCGGCACCGCCCACGGCCTCGCGCTGGCCGACGGCGACATGTGCTTTCCCACCTACCGCCAGCAGAGCCTGCTGATCGTGCGCGACTACCCGCTGGTCGACATGATCTGCCAGCTGCTGTCCAACGAGAAGGATCCGCTCAAGGGCCGCCAGCTGCCGGTGATGTACTCGGTCAAGGCCAAGGGCTTCTTCTCGATCTCCGGCAACCTCGCCACGCAGTACATCCAGGCCGTGGGCTGGGCGATGGCGTCGGCAATCAAGAACGACACCAAGATCGCGTCCGCGTGGATCGGCGACGGCGCCACCGCCGAGTCCGACTTCAACACCGCGCTGACCTTCGCGCACGTCTACAACGCGCCGGTGATCCTCAACGTCGTCAACAACCAGTGGGCGATCTCGACGTTCCAGGCCATCGCCGGCGGCGAGCACACCACCTTCGCCGCGCGCGGCGTGGGCTCGGGCATCGCCTCGCTGCGCGTGGACGGCAACGACTTCCTCGCGGTCTACGCCGCCTCGCGCTGGGCGGCCGAACGCGCGCGCCGCAACCTGGGCCCGACGCTGATCGAGTGGGTCACCTACCGCGCCGGCCCGCACTCGACGTCCGACGACCCGAGCAAGTACCGCCCCGCCGACGACGCCACCCGCTTCCCGCTGGGCGACCCGATCGCGCGCCTGAAGCAGCATCTGATCGGGCTCGGCGCCTGGTCGGAAGCGGAGCACGAAAAGGCGCGCGCCGAGATCGAAGCGCAGGTCGCCGAGGCGCAAAAGGAGGCCGAGCGTTCCGGCACGCTGCTGGACGGCCATATCCCGCCGCTGGCTTCGATGTTCGAGGACGTCTATCGAGACATGCCCAGGCACCTGCGCGAGCAGCTCAAGCAGGCCGAAGCGTACGCAGCGCGGGG
>DASQCX010000221.1:0-3031 GCA_035634455.1 Burkholderiaceae bacterium | reverse complement strand
CGGCGAGCTGGGTCGCGTCCGCGGCATCGCCCGCGGCCGCGCCGTCGGCCAGCACCTGCTCGAGGCGCTGGTGCGACGTCGCGTCGGGACGATGCGCCAGCAGCGCCGCGTAGGCGTGGCGCGCCCGGGCGTCGCCGCGCGCCGACCAGCGCGCGAGCGCCGCCTCGGCGCCGGCGTCGCGGCGGTCGGCGGCATCGCGCAGCCAGGCCTGCGCCTGGGCGGCGTCCGGAGCGACCCAGAAGGGCCGCGTCGCCGCCGCCGCGATCGCGAGGGCGGCCGCCAGCGCCACGCCGGCGATGCCGCGCTTCACTGGACGCTCAGGTCGATCTGGTACAGCGCCAGGCCCTTGCCCGTGCCGTCGTCGGCCTGCACCTGCGTCACGCCGGCGATGCCGTCGGCGGCGGCCAGCGCGGCGTTGCCGGGCGCCGAGCTGAACTGCACCGGGCCGGCCGTCGTCACGCGCGTGAAGTGCCAGCTGCGGTCGCTGCCGTTGGTGGCCTTGGCGATCGTCACGGCCTTCTTGATGTAGGCGATCAGCACGCTGCGGTTGGCGTCCGGACTCTGGTAGATCGTCTTGCTGCCGTCCAGGCCGGGGAAGCCGCCGCCGCCGCTGGCGCGGTAGTTGTTGGTCGCGACGATGAACTGCGCCGTCGGGTTCACCGCCGTGCCGTTGTAGGTGAGGTTCCGGATGCGGCTGCCCAGCGGCTGCGTCACGTCGATCTCGTATTTGATCGAGCCGTCGCCGTCGAGCACGTCGAAGTTGTAGCCCGGGAAGGCGCTCACCAGCGCCTGCGCGGTCGTCTTGGTCGGGTCGATCTGGTTGAAGCGCGTCGCGGCCTTCTCCAGCCAGGCCTTGAGGTCGGCGCCGGTCACGAGCACGGCCTGCACCGTGTTCGCGTACAGGTACAGGTCGGCCGCGTTGAAGATCGCCAGGTTGCCGCTGGCGACGTCGGTGTAGTCGGTCGCGCCGCCGAAGCCGCTCTTGAACGGCGCGCTGACGGACAGCACCGGCAGCGACTTGTACTGCGGCAGGTTGCCGGCGACGTAGTCCTTGACGTACGCGGCCTGGGCCTGGTTGACGATCTGGATCGCGGTGATGTCGCCGACGTCCGCGAAGTAGCTGCTCATGCGGTAGTCGGTCGAGCCGATCGGCGTCTTCACGTAGGCGATGGTGCCGGCGTGCTCGGTCTGCACCAGCGGGGCGATCGCCGCGTCGGCGGCCACGTAGCTCTTGTCGGCGTTCTGCGTCGACAGCGTCGCGGTGGTGGTGGCGGTCTTGTCGACGGCCCAGCCGGTGGCCGTGTACTTGAGCTTGAGGTTGACCACGCCCAGGTTCTTGCCCCAGAAGTTGGCCATCACGGCCGGCACGCCGGCGACGGTGCCGGCGGCCTTGTCGACGCCGGCGATGTTGAATGCGGCGACGGTGCTGGTCGCGTTCGGGAACACCTGGTGCATGTGGCCCATCATCAGCACGTCGATGCCCGGCACCTGCGCGAGGTACAGGTTGCCGTTCTCCATCGTGGCGGAGTAGGCCGCGTTGTCCGGGCCGCCGTGCGAGACGGCGACGATGATGTCGGCGCCCTTGGCCTTCATCTCGGGGATGTACTTCCGGGCCGTCTCCTGCAGGCCCGTCGTGGTGACGTTGCCCTCGAGGTTGCCCTTGTCCCAGGCCATGATCAGCGGCGGCGTGAAGCCGATGACGCCGACCTTGACCGGCACCTGCACCGTGCGGCCGTCCGGCGTGGTGGCGGCGAAGGTCTTCGTGATGATCGTGTACGGATCGAAGATGGGCTTGGAGTCGGTGGTGCTCACCACGTTGGCCAGCACCTGCGGGTAAGCCGGGCCCTGGCACTTGGCCTGCGCCGACACGGCGGGCAGGTTGGGCGTGTTGAACTGGCGGCCGGTGACCTGGCCGAGGTACGCCAGGCCGTAGTTGAACTCGTGGTTGCCGATGGTGCCGGCGTCGTAGCCGATCGCGTCCATCGCCTTGAAGATGGCCAGCTTGTCGGTGCAGGGCACCTTGTCGACGAGGGCCTGGTAGTCGCCCAGCACCGTGCCCTGGATGATGTCGCCGGCGTCGAACAGCATGGTGTTCTTGTTGGCGGCGCGCACCTGCTGGATCAGCGTGGAGGTGCGTTCGATGCCGACCGAGTTGTCGGCGGCGAGCTTGTAGTAGTCGTAGCCGAGGATGTTCTGGTGCAGGTCGGTCGTCTCCATCAGGGTGACGGAGGCGGCGGTGCCCACGTCCGGGGCGTTGCTGCTGCTCTTGTCGCCGCCGCACGCCGCGAGGGTGGCGGCCGCGATCAGCGTGACGACGAAGGCGGGGTGGCGCGGCTTCGTCGTGCTTGTGAAGAAGTTCATCTGGATTCTCGCGAAATCGACAAAAGCGCGGACGATAGGTGGCGCGCGTGACGAAGCCGTGACGTTCCGGTGAACCCCCCAAGGTATGGGCGCCACCGGCGATGCGGTGGCGCGGCGCGGGGTCAGCGCGCGAGGAAGTCCAGCACGATCCGCGTCGTCGCGGCGGGGTTCTCCTCCATGATCCAGTGGCCGGAGCCGGGCACCTGGGCCTCGGTCACGTCGTCGGCCGCGGCGCGCATGACGGTGGCCTCCATCGCGCCGAACGACTTCTGGCCGCCGACCGCCAGCACGGGCATCTTCAGGCGGCCATGCGCCAGGAACTCGCGGTTGTCGATCGCGTCCTGGTCGAAGGCCGCGAACTGCGCGAAGCCCGAGTGCATCGCGCCGGGCAGCGCGTAGAGTGCCGCGTAGTGCTCGCGCGCCGCCTCGGGGAAGTGGTCGGGCGACGCCGAGAACTCGTTCCAGAAGCGGTCGAGGTAGATGCGCTCGCGGCCGGCGACCAGGCGTTCCATGTCCGGCCCGCCGAAGCGGAAGTGCCACAGCAGCGGGTTCTTGAGGATCTCCTCCCACGGGCCGACGCCGGGCACCGGCGCGTCGATCACCACCAGCTTGCGCACGCGCTGCGGGTAGCGCGCGGCGACCTGGAACGCGACCATGTTGCCGATGTCGT
>DASQCX010000220.1:0-2167 GCA_035634455.1 Burkholderiaceae bacterium | reverse complement strand
CGTTACTTCCACCGCGTGCTGCCGTTCGACCTGTCGGGGGTCGAGGACATGCACCCGCGCCTGGCCGCCGCGCGCGAGCTGATCGCCGACGCCGCGGTGACGGTGCTGAAGGACGATCCGTTCGAAGCCACCGTGCGCAGCGGCGGCGTGCTGCACCGTGTGCGCAGCAAGGCCGGTGAACTCCACTGCACGTGCCCCTGGCACGCCGCGCACCAGGGCCAGCGCGGCCCCTGCAAGCACGTGCTGGCCGCCGAGGCCAGCCGAAGGAACTGAATGGCATTCGTCCCCCGGACCGAACTCGAGAAGGCCGTGCACGGCGGCGACCCGGACGCGACGCTCGCGTGGCTGCGCGCGGCCACGCCGGCACAGCGCGCCGCCGAGCGGGCGTCGGCAACGAAGATGAACAAGCTGGCGATGTCGTCGCGCTGGAGCAAGCCGCCCGTCGAATGGGGTGGCCGCGCCACCGACCTGCAGGTGCGCGCCGCGAGCATCGCCGTCGTGCTGTGCGGCCTCGCGGAAGACGTCGCCGAGAGCTGGATCGACGGCGACCTGCTGCTGTCGCTGTGCGCGGAATTCCGGCCGCGCGCGCTGGACGGCCTCGCCGAAGCGCTGATGGCGCATTCGCCGCAACGGATCCGCCACGTCTCGAAGCTGATCGGCGCGAGCCTGGTCGAGCGGCCCGACACCGAGGCCTACACGCTGGGCCTGATCGCGCTGCCGCACCTCACGCGCACGCCCGACCAGCTCGCCGCGGTGTTCGCCGCCGACCCCGGCCTGCGTGCGGTGCTGCCGCGCGTGTTCGACATCGAGGGCACCGGCGACACCAGCCTGTCGTCGAGCGACAAGTACAGCAGTGCCGCGATGGCCTGGGGCCCGATCCTGCTGGCGCTGGTGGAGGACGGCCTGGCCACGCGCGCGTCGCTGCTCGATCGCACGCTGGGCGCGCTGGAGAAGGACTGGCCGCAATACCGCGCGGGCTGGTTCTCGCGTTTCCACGGCGATCTCGCGCCCGGCGTCGACGAGATGCGCCCGCACGCGGCGCGCTACCTCGGCCTGTGCGCCAGCCGCATCGCGCCGACGGTGGCGCTCGCGCTGTCGGAACTGCGCAAGCTGGACGATGCCGGCGCGCTCGACGACGAAGCGCTGCTGGCGGCGCTGCCCCCGGTGCTCGCGGCGTCGGTCAAGGGCCAGGTCGACGCCGCGATGAAGCTGCTGGACGGCGTGGTCGGGCGCGTGCCGGCGCGCGCTCCCGAGGCCGCGGCACTGCTCGTGCCCGCGCTCATGCACGAGGCCGTGGCGGTGCAGGCCGGTGCGCTCAAGCGTCTGAAGGCCTGGGGCGTCGAAAGTGCGCTGCGCGTGCGACTGGCGGCTGCCGTCGACGCGGTCGCGGCCACGAACAGGCAGGCCTTGCTGGCGCTGGTCGGGGATGTGCCTGCCGACCCGGCGCCCGTCGCCGCTGCGACGCCGCCAGCGCGCCGCGCGCATCCGCTGGACGACGATCGGCGCCTCACCCCGCCGGCCGACCTGCACGAGCTGGTCGACCTGATCGCGCACGCGTTCGAGCACGCCGAGGACGTCGACGCGTTCGAGCGCGCGATCGCCGGCCTCGCGATGGCGCCACCGATCGCCGCCGCCGACAGGCCGCTGTTCTCGCCGGTGCTCAAGCGCGCCGCGAAGGTCAAGGCGCTGCTGCCGCGCGAGCTGGCGCGCCTGTTGCGCTTCGTCGCCGCCGGCGAGTCGATGGCGGGCAGCGTCAGCCACGACAACGGCGGCAACGCCAGCCCGGTCGACGCCCTGCTGCTCGCGCGCATCGACGACCTGGCGCGTTCGACGATCGCCGGCCACCGGCTGGAGCCGCTGGCCACGCCCACGCATCGCGGCGGCGTCATCGCGCCGGAGCGCCTGGCGGCGCGCTGGCAGGCGCACGTCGCCGCCGGCGCGGCGCCATCCATCGCCGAACAGGAACGCGCGCTGCTGCGGCTGGCGCCGGGCCCGTCGCCGGCAGCGCTCGCGGCAGCGCGCGGGCTCGCGGACGCGGCATTCACGCGGGCGCTGCGCTACGCGCTCGGCGATGACATCGCGCCCGGCGCCGAGCGCCGGCTGTTCGCGGCGGCGGCGCGCATCCGCCATCCCGGGGCGGACGACGCGGCGCTGGACCGGCATCACC
>DASQCX010000219.1:0-2039 GCA_035634455.1 Burkholderiaceae bacterium | reverse complement strand
ACCGACAAGACCGGCACGCTGACCGAGAACCGCATGCGGCTGCGCTGGCTCGCGACGCGGGACGGCCGCCTTGCGCCGCCGGACGGTCCGCAGTTGTCCCCGGATCATCGCGCGCTGCTCGAGGCGGGGCGGATGGCGTCGCGTCCGCGCACGGCCGATCCGATGGAACAGGCCATCCTGGCGGTCGCCGACCGCCAGCTCGGGCCCTCGCCGGGCGCCCATGGACAGGCCCGTCTCGAACGCGACTACGCGCTGCAGCCCGAGCTCCTGGCGATGACGCTCGTCTGGCGCGACGGCGAGGGCACCCGCCATGTTGCCGCCAAGGGCGCCGTGGAGGCGATCTGCGAACTCTGCCGGCTGAGCGATGCCGATGCGCGGGCACTCGCGCGCGGCGCCGGCGATCTGGCCGAAGCGGGACTGCGCGTCCTGGCCGTCGCGCGCGGGACGCTGGCCTCGGAAACGCTGCCGCTGCGGCAGCGGGACATCGGCTTCGAACCGCTCGGCCTCCTCGCCTTCGAAGACCCGCTGCGGGCCAGCGTGGCGCCGGCCGTGGCCCAGGCGCGCGCGGCAGGCATCGCCGTGGCGATGATCACCGGCGACCACGACGCGACCGCGCTGGCCGTCGCGAAACAGGCCGGCATCGAGACCGCCGCGGGCGCCTTGACCGGCCGGCAGATGGATGCGCTGGACGACGCCGGGCTGCGCGCGGCCGTCGGCGACGTGCGCGTGTTCGCCCGCATTCAGCCCGAGCAGAAGCTGCGCCTGGTGCGCGCCTTTGCCGCCATCGGCGAGACGGTGGCGATGACCGGCGACGGCGTCAACGACGCGCCCGCGCTGAAGGCCGCCCACATCGGCATCGCCATGGGCGCGCGCGGCACCGACGTCGCGCGCGAAGCGGCCGGGCTCGTGCTGCTGGACGACGACTTCGGTCACATCGTGGCCGGCGTGCGCATGGGCCGGCGCATCTTCGACAACCTGCGTCGCGTGATGATCTACATCACCGCCATCCACGTTCCGATCGCTGGTCTCGCGCTGCTGCCCGTCCTGCTCGGCCTGCCGCCGCTGCTGTTGCCCGTCCACGTCGTGCTCACCGAAATGGTGGTCGATCCCGCATGCTCGCTGGCGTTCGAGGGGGCGCCGGACGACGCGGACGTCATGGCGCGCCCGCCGCGCGCCGGCGATGCGAGCCTCGTCGGATGGTCCATGCTGTGGCGTGGCCTGCTTCAGGGCAGCGCGCTGCTCGCGGCGGCGCTGGTGGCCTTCGCTGTCGAGATGTCGCGTTCCGGATCCGAGGAGGCCGCCCGCACCTGCGCCGTGGCCGGACTGACGCTGGGCAACCTGCTGCTGGTGGCCGTCGACGCGACGGCGGGCCAGGGGCTGCGGGCGCTGCTCACGCGCGACTTCCCGGCGTTCTGGGCCGTGGCGCTCGTCGCGGCGTCGACCATCGCCGCGGCGATCACGTGGCCACCGCTGCGTGCCCTGCTGCATTTCGGCGTGCCGCCCGCCCTCGACCTGGTCGCGACGCTGGCAGCCTGCGCGGCCTCCGTGCTCCTGGTGCGTCCCCTCGTGGGCATGCGCGCGAAGGGAAACCATCGCGGACTTCCATCGCGCCGCCGGACGGCGGCCTGCTGAAGCGCGGCGGATGCCTTGAGAAGGCGCAAGGCCGGAGCAGCGCGCGGCGCCTAAGCTGCATCGACTGGATCGGCATCGGAGGATGCCGCAACACCGACAAGAGGTGACACATGAACGTGCTTCTCGCCGTGGACGGCAGCGACTACACGCGCCGCGCGGTCGATTACGTCCTCGGGCACGACTGGCTCGCGCGCGAGTCCAGGCTGTCCGTGTTCACGGTCGTGCTGCCGGTGCCCCACCGGGCGGCGGCGATGGCCGGGCCGGCCCTGACGCATGCCTACTACCAGGACGACGCCGAAGTGTCGCTGCGTCCGGTGCGCGAGGCGCTGGCCGGACTCGGGCCGGAGGTGTCCTACGGCTGGACCATCGGGCATCCGGCCGACGCGATCGTCCGCAAGGCAGCGCAG
>DASQCX010000218.1:0-1582 GCA_035634455.1 Burkholderiaceae bacterium | reverse complement strand
TGCGCGGCGCCACGCCGGCCGTGGCCATGCCGACGATGCGTGCACGCGGTGCCAGGCCGTGGCGTGCGGCGGCGGCTTCCGACGCGAGCAGCAACGCGCACGCGCCATCGTTGACACCTGAAGCATTGCCGGCGGTCACGGTTCCATCGGGTTTCACCACGCCCTTGAGCTTCGCCAGCGCTTCGAGGCTCGTGGCGCGCGGATGTTCGTCCTGGCTGACGATGATCGGGTCGCCCTTCTTCTGCGCGATCGTCACCGGCACGATCTCGCCCTCGAAGAAACCCGCCCGCTGCGCTGCGACCGCCTTCTGCTGCGACGCCAGCGCCATCCGGTCCTGCGCCTCGCGCTCGATGCCGAACTCCTTGGCGACGTTCTCGGCCGTCTCGGGCATCGAGTCGACGCCGTACTGCTCCTTCATCAGCTTGTTGACGAAGCGCCAGCCGATGGTGGTGTCGTAGACGGCGTTGGTGCGCGAGAACGCGCTCTCGGCCTTCGGCATCACGAACGGCGCACGGCTCATGCTCTCGACGCCGCCGGCGATCATCAGCTCGACCTCGCCCGACTTGATCGCGCGCGCCGCGCTGCCGACCGCGTCCAGGCTCGAGCCGCAGAGGCGGTTGATCGTCGCGCCGGGAATCGTCTGCGGCAACCCGGCGAGGAGCAGCGCCATCCGCGCGACGTTGCGGTTGTCCTCGCCGGCCTGGTTGGCGCAGCCGTAGAGGACGTCGCTCACCGCGCCCCAGTCGACCTTGGCGTTGCGCTGCATCAGCGCGCGGATCGGCACTGCGGCGAGGTCGTCGGCGCGGACCGCCGCGAGCGCGCCGCCGTAGCGGCCGATCGGCGTGCGGACGGCGTCGCAGATGAAGGCTTCGGTGACGTTCATGCGATTGCTCCTCAGGCGCGCGCGAGCGGCGCGCCGGTCCTGGCCTGCAGCGTGTCGAACGGCAGGCCTTCGACGCTTTCGACGACGACGAGCCCGCGCGGCGTCACGTCGATCACCGCGAGGTCGGTGTAGATCCGCGTCACGCAGCCGATCCCGGTGAGCGGATACGTGCAGCGCTCGACGACCTTCGCCTCGCCGCCCTTGGTCGTGTGCTCCATCATCACGTACGTCTTCTTGGCGCCGATCGCGAGGTCCATCGCGCCGCCGACCGCGGGGATCGCGTCGGGTGCGCCGGTGTGCCAGTTGGCGAGGTCGCCGCTCGCCGAGACCTGGAACGCGCCGAGCACGCAGACGTCGAGATGGCCGCCGCGCATCATCGCGAAGCTGTCGGCGTGGTGGAAGAAGACGCCGCCGGGCATGAGCGTCACCGGCTGTTTGCCGGCGTTGATGAGATCGAAGTCCTCTTCGCCATCGCGCGGCGCCGGGCCCATCCCGATGACACCGTTCTCGCTGTGCAGCACGACCTCGCGGTCCTGGGGCAGGTGGTTCGCGACCAGCGTCGGCAAGCCGATGCCGAGGTTGACGACGGCGCCGTCGGGGATGTCGCGCGCGACGCGCGCCGCCATCTCGGCGCGGCTCCACTTGGCTTCGGCCATCGCGCGCTCCTACGCCTGTTGTCGAAAGCCGCCGGCGCTCGTC
>DASQCX010000217.1:0-1571 GCA_035634455.1 Burkholderiaceae bacterium | reverse complement strand
CCAGGCGGTACAGCATCACGTTGAGCGCCGCGCCGATCAGCAGGAACACGCCGGCCAGCACGCCCACCACCACCAGCAGTTCGCGGTCGGCCTCGCGCAGCGGCAGCGTCAGCGGCACCGACACCACCTGCGCGCCGAGCGGCTCGTTGAGCGTCCAGCCGAAGCCGTTGGCCGGGCCGTACTTGTCGGTCAGCGTCTTGGGCGCGGCCTCGGGCGTGCTGTGGCAGGCCAGGCAGCCGGGGTTGGTCACGACGATGGGGCGCGCGATGTACAGCGCGGTGCCGGTGGGCGTCTCGCGCTCGCCGATGAACTCCTTCAGGTCGGCCGAGCGCTTGAAGCTGCTGACGATGTCCTCCTCCCAGGCGACCGCGCGGTCGCGCGGGTTGGTCGGGTTGAGCATCGCCGACTTGAACGCGTAGTCGGGATAGGTCTTCTGCAGATGTTCGAGCACCTCGGCCGCCGAGTACGCCGGGATCGACTGCGGCAGGAAGGTGTACTTCATCTGCGTCTCGAGCAGCGGCTTGATCTGCGTGGCCGTGTAGGTGCTGACGCCGTTGGCGCCGGTCATCAGCAGGCGGGCGCGGTCGATGACCTCGTCCTTGGCGGCCTGGCGCAGCAGGCCGCGGGCGATCAGCGTCGAGGCGCTGAGCCCGACCAGGAACACGAGCAGGAATACCAGGTTGAACTTGACGAGGAGCTTCATGGCGAGGCTTGCGGTGGTTCAGGGCTTGGCCGCGGCGGACGGCCCGCCGCTGGACGGATGCAGGATGGGCGTCCACTCGGGGTGCGACTTCAGCCCGTCGACCAGCCCGCTGCGGAACTGCGGGTCGGCGGCCAGGCGCCGCCAGCGCTCGGCGAACACGCGGCGCAGCGGCGCCTCGGCGTCGATCCAGGGCTGGGCGTCGGCGTAGCTCATGTCGCCCAGGCGGTGCGGCGCGACGTCAGCGGAGAACGCGGCCAGGCGCGCGGGCAGCGCGTCCATGAAGGCGCGCGGCATCGCATGGACGAAGTCCTGCGACGCGCCGCGCCCCAGCACCGGCCTGCCGGCGGCGGGCACGGTGAGCATGTCGCCGGGCTTCAGCGCCTGCGCCGGCGCATCGGGCGCGCGCGGCTGCACGCGCGAGGGGCCGGACTCGGCGAAGGCCTGGGCGGCGGCGCCCTGGACGTCCAGGATCAGGGTACCGGCGGCGGTATCGGTGTCGGCGACGGCGCTGCGGATCGCGCCCGGCCCGCCCGCGGGCGCGGCCACCTTGGCCCAGCCGGCGAGCAGGTAGACGCCGGCGTGCGTGCCGTTGTCGCCGAGGTCGGGCGTGACCATCGCGCGGCTGTCCGGGCCGAGCGCGACGCGCGGGCCGCCGGGGAATTCGACGCACAGCAGGCGCGTCTGGCGGCCGGTGGCCAGCAGGTCGCCCGCCTGCAGGCGCACGCCCTCGGCGAGCGCGAGGCGGGCGCCGTCGCGCAGCAGCGTGGCCTCGCCGTCGAGCACCGTCACCAGCGGCAGTCGCGACGCCGTGCCGGCCGCGGCGGCGGCGCAGCAGGTCGCGAGCAGGACGGCCAGGAGCTGGCGGAGA
>DASQCX010000216.1:0-8023 GCA_035634455.1 Burkholderiaceae bacterium | reverse complement strand
GTTCTTCTCGTCGACGCCGGCCTTGGCGTTGCCGCGCGCGTCGGCCTCGACGCCGAAGGACTTCAGCAGTTCGGCCATCGGGCTGGTGAAGCCCATCGCGAGCAGCACGAGCTCCGCGGGCCACACCTTCTCGCTGCCCGCGACCTCGGTCAGCTTGCCGTCCTTGAACTCGATCTGCACCGTCTTCAGGCCGGTGAGCTTGCCCTTCTCGCCCAGGAATTCCTTGGTGGCGATGGCGAACTCGCGCTCGCAGCCTTCCTCGTGGCTCGACGACGTGCGCAGCTTCACCGGCCAGTACGGCCAGACCAGGGGCTTGTTCTCCTGCTCGGGCGGCATCGGCATGAGCTCGAACTGCGTCACCGACTTCGCGCCGTGCCGGTTGCTCGTGCCCACGCAGTCGCTGCCGGTGTCGCCGCCGCCGATCACGATGACATGCTTGCCGCCGGCCACCGTCTGGCCCTTGAGCTTGTCGCCGGCGTTGACCTTGTTCTGCTGCGGCAGGAACTCCATCGCGAAGTGCACGCCATCGAGGTCGCGGCCCGGCACGGGCAGGTCGCGCGAGACCTCCGAGCCGGCGGCCAGCAGCACGGCGTCGAACTCGGACCTGAGCTGCTCCGCGCTGACCGTCTCCTTGGCGTGGTTGGTGATCTTCGCGGCCTTGGGCCACGCCCCGACCACGACGCCGGTTCGAAACGCGACGCCCTCGGCCTCCATCTGCGCGACGCGGCGGTCGATGTGCGACTTCTCCATCTTGAAGTCGGGGATGCCGTAGCGCAGCAGGCCGCCGACGCGGTCGTTCTTCTCGAACACCGTGACGTCATGGCCGGCGCGCGCCAGCTGCTGTGCCGCGGCCAGGCCGGCGGGGCCCGAGCCGACGACGGCGACCTTCTTGCCGGAGCGCACCGCGGCCTTCTGCGGCGCGAGCCAGCCTTCCTCCCAGGCGCGGTCGGCGATCGCGTGCTCGATGGACTTGATGCCCACCGCGTCGTCGTTGACGTTGAGCACGCACGCCGCCTCGCACGGCGCGGGGCAGATGCGGCCGGTGAACTCGGGGAAGTTGTTCGTCGAGTGCAGCACCGCCGACGCCTGCTTCCACTGGTCGGCGTAGACGAGGTCGTTGAAGTCGGGGATGACGTTGTTGACGGGGCAGCCGTTGTTGCAGAACGGCGTGCCGCAGTCCATGCAGCGCGCGGCCTGCACCTTGGCCTCGTCGACCTTCAGGCCGATGACGAATTCCTTGTAGTGCTTCAGGCGCTGCGGCACGGGCGCGTAGCCCTCCTCGAGGCGCTCGAACTCCATGAAGCCGGTGACTTTTCCCATGTTCTCTTCCTGATGCTGGTTGCGACGGGCCGCCCGCCGGGGGCGGCCCGCACGTTTTCTGGCTGGTTCTTACTTCGCGGGAACCGTCTGCGACTTCGCGTCCTTGCCGCGCGCCTTCTCGATGGTGGCGCCGGCCTCCTGCCTGGCGTGGATCTCGCCGAGCGCGCGCTTGTACTCGTTCGGGAACACCTTGACGAAGCGGGCGCGCGAGTCGGCCCAGTGGTCGAGGATCTCGCGGGCGCGCAGCGAGCCCGTCCACTTGTGGTGCGCCTCGATCATCTGGCGCAGCAGCGTCTCGTCGGCCTCGCCCTTGTGCCAGACGGCGCGCTCCACCGACTTGGCCTGCTCGTCGGCCGGCAGGATCTTCTCGAGCGACACCATCGCCGCGTTGCAGCGTTCGGCGAACTTGCCGTCCTCGTCGTACACGTAGGCCACGCCGCCCGACATGCCGGCCGCGAAGTTGCGGCCCGTCTTGCCGAGGACGACCACCGTGCCGCCGGTCATGTACTCGCAGCCGTGGTCGCCGGTGCCCTCGACGACCGCCGACGCGCCCGACAGGCGCACGGCGAAGCGCTCGCCCGCCACGCCGCGGAAGTAGGCCTCGCCGCTGGTGGCGCCGTACAGCGCGGTGTTGCCGGCGATGATGTTCTTCGTGGCGTCGCCGCGAAACTCGATGCTGGGGCGGATCACCACGCGGCCGCCGGACAGGCCCTTGCCCGTGTAGTCGTTGGAGTCGCCGATCAGGTACAGCGTGATGCCCTGCGCGAGGAACGCGCCGAAGCTCTGGCCGCCCGTGCCTTCCATCTGGATGAACAGCGTGTGGTCCGGCAGGCCTTCGGGGCGCGAGCGGATCAGCTCGCCCGACAGCATCGCGCCGACCGAGCGGTTGAGGTTGCGCGCGTCCTCCATGAACTGCACCTTCTCGCCGCGCTCGATGGCCGGGCGCGAGCGCTCGATCAGCTTGCGGTCCAGGGCCTTGTCGAGGCCGTGGTCCTGCACGTCGTTGTGCAGGCGCGAGACGTTGGCCGGCATCGCCGGCTGGTTGAACACGCGCGAGAAGTCGAGGCCGCAGGCTTTCCAGTGCGCGATGCCCTTGCGGGTATCGAGCAGCTCGCTGCGGCCGATCAGGTCGTCGAACTTGCGGATGCCCAGCTGCGCCATGATCTGGCGCGCCTCTTCGGCGATGAAGAAGAAGTAGTTGACGACGTGCTCGGGCTTGCCCGAGAACTTCTTGCGCAGCACCGGATCCTGCGTGGCCACGCCCACCGGGCAGGTGTTCAGGTGGCACTTGCGCATCATGATGCAGCCCTCGACGACCAGCGGCGCGGTCGCGAAGCCGAATTCGTCGGCGCCCAGCAGCGCGCCGATCACGACGTCGCGGCCCGTCTTCATCTGGCCGTCGGCCTGCACGCGCACGCGGCCGCGCAGCTGGTTGAGCACCAGCGTCTGCTGCGTCTCGGCCAGGCCCAGCTCCCACGGCGAGCCGGCATGCTTGATCGACGACCACGGCGACGCGCCGGTGCCGCCGTCATGGCCGGCGATGACCAGGTGGTCGGCCTTGCACTTGGTCACGCCCGCGGCGATCGTGCCCACGCCGACTTCGGAGACCAGCTTGACGCTGATGTCGGCGCGCGGGTTGGCGTTCTTCAGGTCGTGGATCAGCTGGGCGAGATCCTCGATCGAATAGATGTCGTGGTGCGGCGGCGGCGAGATCAGGCCCACGCCCGGCACCGAGTAGCGCAGCTTGCCGATGTAGTCGGACACCTTGCCGCCCGGCAGCTGGCCGCCCTCGCCCGGCTTGGCGCCCTGCGCCATCTTGATCTGGATCTGGTCGGCCGAGACGAGGTACTCGGTCGTCACGCCGAAGCGACCCGACGCGACCTGCTTGATCTTGCTGCGCAGGCTGTCGCCGGCCTTGAGCTCGTAGTCGGACACGACCACGTCGCTGCCCAGCAGGTCGGACACCTTGGTGCCTTGCGTGATCGGGATGCCCTTGAGCTCGTTGCGGTAGCGCGCCGGATCCTCGCCGCCCTCGCCCGTGTTGCTCTTGCCGCCGATGCGGTTCATCGCGATCGCCAGCGTCGAGTGCGCCTCGGTGGAGATCGAGCCCAGCGACATCGCGCCCGTCGCGAAGCGGCGCACGATCTCGCTGGCCGGCTCGACCTCCTCCAGCGGGATCGCCTTCGTCGGGTCGAACTTGAACTCGAACAGGCCGCGCAGCGTCATGTGGCGCCTGCTCTGGTCGTTGATGATCTGCGCGTATTCCTTGTAGGTGTCGAACTTGTTCGAACGCGTGCTGTGCTGCAGCTTGGCGATCGCGTCCGGCGTCCACATGTGCTCCTCGCCGCGGGTGCGCCAGGCGTACTCGCCACCGGCGTCCAGCATCTCGGCCAGCAGCGGGTCGTCGCCGAAGGCGGCGCGGTGCATGCGCAGCGCCTCCTCCGCGATCTCGAACACGCCCATGCCGCCCACCTGCGACGCGGTGCCGCGGAAGTACTTGCCGACCACGCCCGCGTCGAGGCCGATCGCCTCGAACAGCTGCGCGCCGCAGTACGACATGTACGTGCTGACGCCCATCTTGGACATGATCTTGGACAGGCCCTTGCCCACCGCCTTGATGTAGTTGTAGGTCGCCTTCTCGGCCGACAGCTGGCCCGGCAGCTCGGCGTGCAGCGAGCCCAGCGTCTCGAGCGCCAGGTACGGGTGCACGGCCTCCGCGCCGTAGCCCGCGAGCACGGCGAAGTGGTGCACCTCGCGCGCCGAGCCCGTCTCGACCACCAGGCCGGCCGTCGTGCGCAGGCCCTCGCGCACCAGGTGCTGGTGGATGGCCGACAGCGCCAGCAGCGCGGGGATCGCCACCGAATCCTTGCCGACGCGGCGGTCGGTGATGATCAGGATGTTGTGGCCGCCGCGGATCGCGTCCACGGCCTCGGCGCACAGCGACGCCAGCTTGGCCTCGACGCCCTCGCGGCCCCAGCCGATCGGATAGACGATGTCGATCTCGTGCGGCTTGAACTTGCCGAAGGTGTGCTTCTCGATGGCGCGCAGGCGGGCCATGTCGTCGAAGTCCAGCACCGGCTGCGACACCTCGAGGCGCATCTGCGGGTTGACCGCGTTGATGTCCAGCAGGTTGGGCTTCGGGCCGATGAACGAGTTCAGCGACATCACGATCGCTTCGCGGATCGGGTCGATCGGCGGGTTCGTGACCTGCGCGAACAGCTGCTTGAAGTAGTTGTACAGCGGCTTGTTCTTGTCGCTGAGCACGGCCAGCGGCGAGTCGTTGCCCATCGAGCCGATGCCTTCCTCGCCGAGCGTGGCCATCGGGCTGAGCAGGAACTTGATGTCCTCCTGCGTGTAGCCGAAGGCCTGCTGGCGGTCGAGCAGCGTCTGCGCCGCGTCTTCGCTGGCGGGGGCGGCGAGCACCGGCACCTCGTCGAGCTTGACGCGCACGTTGTCGATCCACTGGCGGTACGGCTTGGCCGACGCGAACTGGCTCTTGAGCTCCTCGTCGTCGACGATGCGGCCCTGCTCGATGTCGATCAGGAACATCTTGCCCGGCTGCAGGCGCCACTTCTTGATGATCTTGTTCTGCGGGATGTCGAGCACGCCCGATTCCGAGGCCATCACGACCAAGTCGTCGTCGGTGACGATGTAGCGCGCCGGGCGCAGGCCGTTGCGGTCCAGCGTGGCGCCGATCTGCTTGCCGTCGGTGAACACCATCGCGGCCGGGCCGTCCCACGGCTCCATCATCGCGGCGTGGTACTCGTAGAACGCGCGGCGGCGCACGTCCATCACCGCGTGCTGTTCCCAGGCCTCCGGGATCATCATCATCGCGGCGTGGGCGAGCGGGTAGCCGGCCATCGTCAGCAGCTCGAGCGTGTTGTCGAAGGTAGCGGTGTCCGACTGGCCATCGAAGCTGATCGGGTAGAGCTTGCGCAGGTCCTCGCCCAGCACCGGCGACTTCATCACGCCTTCGCGGGCGCGCATCCAGTTGAAGTTGCCCTTGACGGTGTTGATCTCGCCGTTGTGCGCCACCATCCGGTACGGGTGGGCCAGCGGCCACTCGGGGAAGGTGTTGGTGGAGAAGCGCTGGTGCACCAGCGCGAGCGCGGACACCACGCGCGGGTCGGCCAGGTCCTTGTAGTACTTGCCGACCTGGTCGGCCAGCAGCAGGCCCTTGTAGATGATGGTGCGGCAGCTCATGCTGGGCACGTAGTACTCGCGGCTGTGCGTGAGCTTGAGCGCCTGGATGGCCGCCGAGGCCGTCTTGCGGATCACGTATAGCTTGCGCTCCAGCGCGTCCGGCACGATGACGTCGGCGCCGCGGCCGATGAAGATCTGGCGCAGCACCGGCTCCTTGGCGCGCACGGTGGGCGACATCGGCATCTCGCGGTCGACCGGCACGTCGCGCCAGCCCAGCAGCACCTGGCCCTCGGTCTTGACGGCGCGTTCCAGCTCCTGCTCGCAGGCGAGGCGGGACGCGTGTTCCTTGGGCAGGAAGATCTGGCCGACGCCGTATTCGCCGGGCGGCGGCAGCTCGACGCCCTGGGCGGCCATCTCGGCGCGGAAGTAGTCGTCGGGGATCTGGATCAGGATGCCCGCGCCGTCGCCCATCAGCTTGTCGGCGCCGACCGCGCCGCGGTGGTCGAGGTTCTCCAGGATCTTGAGACCCTGCTTCACGATCGAGTGCGCCTTCTGGCCCTTGATGTGCGCCACGAAGCCGACGCCGCACGCGTCCTTCTCGTTGGAGGCGTCGTACAACCCGCCCGCGGCCGCGGTGGCGATATCGATCGGCTCGATCGGCGTGTTGGCTTGGTCTTGGGCGGCCTTGCTCATGGCGGGTCCTTTGGGCGCTGGAAAACCCGAAGACTAAACGAGGCGCCGCTTGTGGGCAAAGCCATTAAATAGGGGTCAGTGTAATTAATTCATATCGCTCGCGATTGGTGCAATATTTAATAGGGCCATAGTCATATTCAACGCCCGAACGGCCATTTGATGCACCAGGGTGGTGAATTCCGGTGCGCAAACGTCCGTTGGCTGGATATTGATCGTCGCGGCAGCCCATCACCCAGTCGCTGGGCGTCGGCAGCCAGCCAATGATTTGGTCGGGTATTGGCGTAGGTCGCGTGACAGCGGAATCGCCGAGTCCGCGAACGGCGTGTTGCGGCTGGATGCGCCGCGCCGCTTCAGGCGACGGGTGCCGCCGCGGCGCGCCTCGGGCGACCGCGCGGGCGCGGCACCGTCTCGCGGCCCAGCTGGGCGGCGAGTCTGCGCTGGCCTTCGGCGCCGGCGATCGGCCAGCCGCGGCGCGTGGCCTGCGAGATGGCCTGGGCCTCGCGCTGGCTCACGCCCTCGTCGAGAAAGCTCCGATACGCGCCCTCGCGCTCGAACGGCGTGTTGCCCAGCGCCCAGTAGCGCGCGTGGTCGACGATCAGCAGGTCGCGTCGCCGGCCCAGGTGATGGGCGCAGCTCGACCACGCGTAGTCGGCGGCTTCGGCGACGAGGCCGCTGCGCTGCGCGTGGCTGTCGATGTAGCGCATGCAGGGCAGGAGCGAGTCGTCCGGGTCGACCAGCGCCGCCCGGAAGCGCCCTTCCCACAGCGTGCCGGTGCGTCCGTGGCGCCGATTGAAGCCCGCGACGTAACGCCGGCCCAGCGACTGCATCATGGTGCTGAGGCCGTCGGCGCTATCGCGCGGCGTCGCCAGCAGGTGCACGTGGTTGGCCATCAGCACGTAGGCGTGGACGTCGACCCGCGCCACCAGGCTGGCCTCGCGCAGGTGGGCGCACCACGCCTGCCGGTCCTCGTCGTCGATGAAGATGGCCTGGCGGTTGTTCCCGACCTGCATCAGGTGGTGCGGCAGGCCGGGCAGCGAGAGGCGGGTGAGACGGGCCATGCGCCCAGTTTAGCTGACCCCCTTTGCATCGGGGCCGCGTCCGGCGCGGCTCAGGCCGCCGGACGCCCCAGCGACGCCCACTCGCCGAACAGCACCTCGCCGGTCAGGCGCTGATGCTCCTTCAGCGCGAAGCGGTCGGTCATGCCGGCGATGTAGTCGGCGACCGCGCGCGGCCGGTCGACGGCCTGCTGGAACTCCTCGCTCATCTCGGACGGGCGGTCGAGGTAGATCGCGAACAGCGCGCGCACGACCTCGCGCGCGCGATCGGTGGTGGACGTGACCGCCGGATGGCGATACAGGTTGGCGAACAGGAAGCGCTTGAGCTCGCTGCTCTCGTGGCGCATCGTCGGGCCGAAGCGCATCAGCAGCGGCAGCTCGCGCACCGCCTGCGGGCTCGCCGGCGCGGCCGCGGCGATGGCCACCTGGCTGGTGGCGATCAGGTCGTAGATCATCTGCGACAGCATGCGGCGCAGCGTCTCGTGCACCGTCCGGCGAGGTGGCAGCTCGCGCAGCCGCGGGTGCGCATCCAGCGCCTCGGCGCGCAGCCGCGCGTACAGCGGCACGTCGTCGAGCTGCGCCGGATCGAGCAGGCCCGAGCGGATGCCGTCGTCGACGTCGTGGCAGTTGTAGGCGATCTCGTCGGCCAGGTTGGTCAGCTGCGCTTCGAGGCTGGGCTGCAGCCCGGCGACGAAGCGGTGGCCGACGCCGCCCGGCTCGACCGCCTCCAGCGCCCGCGCCTGCGCGAGCGTGACGCGCTTGAGGATGCCCTCGCGCGTCTCCAGCGTCAGGTTCAGGCCGTCGAACTCCGG
>DASQCX010000215.1:0-1906 GCA_035634455.1 Burkholderiaceae bacterium | reverse complement strand
GCTCGATCCGGCGCGCCCCGAGGGCACGCAGATCGCCCTGCACGTCGTCGTCATCCCGGCGCTCGCGCGCCAGAAGCAGCCGGACCCGGTGTTCTTCTTCGCCGGCGGCCCCGGCCAGAGCGCGGTCGGCCTCGCGGGCACCGCACAGATGCTGATGCAGCGCCTCGCGCAGCGGCGCGACCTGGTGCTGATCGACCAGCGCGGCACCGGCCACAGCGCGCCGCTGCAATGCGACGTGCCGGCGCCCGACGAGGCGCTGGCGCGCGCGCTCGATCGCTCGCGCGAGGTGGCCGCGCTCGACGCCTGCCGCGCGAAGCTCGAGAAGCTGCCCTGGGGCGACCTGCGCTTCTACACGACCACGATCGCGATGGCCGACGCCGACGCCGTGCGCGCCGCGCTCGGCGCGCCGCAGGTCGACCTGGTCGGCATCAGCTACGGCACGCGCGCCGCGCTCGAATACCTGCGGGCGTATCCACAGCGCGTGCGGCGCGCGGTCATCGACGGCGTCGCGCCGCCCGACATGGTGCTGCCGGCGAGCGACGACGTCGACGCCGCCGCCGCGCTGGACAAGCTGTTCGCCGACTGCGCCGCCGACAAGGCCTGCGCGCAGGCGCATCCCGCGCTGGCGCAGCGCTGGCAGGCGCTGCTGGCCTCGCTGCCGCGCGCGGTGGACGTCGCCGACCCCGTCACCGGCCAGCCGACGCACGTGACGATGACGAGCGAGGCCGTGCGCGGCCTCATCCACCAGCCGCTGTACACGCCGGCGCAGGCCGCGATGCTGCCGTACGCGATCGAGGAGGCCGCGGCCGGGCGCTTCGGCGTGCTGCTGGCGCTGGCGTCGTCGATCGGCGACCGGCCGTCCGACCTGTCCGAGGGCCAGCACTTCTCGGTCGTCTGCTCGGAGGATTTCCCGCGCCTGCCGGCCGCGCCCGGCCCCGCCGGCGACACGGGCGCGCAAGGCCTGTACCGCGCCGCGTGCGCGCACTGGCCGCGCGGCGCGGTGCCGGCGGCGTTCTACACGATCCCCGTCAGCCCCGCGCCGGTGCTGCTGCTGTCCGGCGGGCTCGACCCGGTGACGCCGCCGCGCCACGCCGAGCGCGTCGCCCGGGCGCTGGGGCCGAAGGCGCGCTCGGTGGTCGTCGCCAACAACGGCCACGGCGCGATGGGCATCGCCTGCATGCGCGACGCGGTGTTCCGCTTCGTCGGCGCCGCGACCGATGCCGAGGCCCTGGCCGTCGACGCCGGCTGCGCCGCCAGGATGCCGCGCCCGCCCGCCTTCGCGCCGCCGCTGCCCGCGCGCGCCGTGCCGGCCACCAACGACCCGGATCGCTTCGACGACGCGCCGCCGGGCGCACCGGGCGCGGACACGCCGACGCCCGCCGCAAAGGATCCGCGATGATCGCGATGGACGACCTGCGCAAGCAGTTCACGACCGGCCGCGGCCGCAAGGCGCGCAGCGTCGTCGCCGTCGACGGCCTGACGCTGCATGCGCAGGACGGCGCAATCACCGGGCTGCTGGGCCCCAACGGCGCCGGCAAGACCACCACGCTGCGCATGTTGGCGGGCCTGATACAGCCCGAGGCCGGCCGCATGACGGTGGACGGCGTGGACGTGGCCAGCCAGCCCTTGCAGGCGCTGGCCCGCCTGGGCGTGCTCAGCGACGCGCGCGGCCTGTACCCGCGGCTGACCGCGCGCGAAAACATCGTCTACTTCGGCGAGCTGCAAGGCATGGCGCGCGACCACGCGCACGCCCGGGCCGAGGCGCTGGCCCGCATGCTCGACATGGTGCCGCTGCTCGATCGCCGCACGGAGGGCTTCAGCCAGGGCGAGCGGATGAAGACCGCGCTCGCGCGCGCGCTCGTGCACGATCCGCCCAACATCGTGCTCGACGAGCCGACCAACGGCC
>DASQCX010000214.1:0-2657 GCA_035634455.1 Burkholderiaceae bacterium | reverse complement strand
CGCCCACGCCGTCTCGATGGGCCGCGGCGACCTCACGACGCACATCCGCGCCGACGGCCCCGCCGCGTCGACGGCCTCGCTGCGCGCGCTCAAGACGCTGCAGGAGGAGATGCGCAAGACCATCGGTGCGATCCGCGCGGGCTCCAGCGAGGTGTCCACCGCCTCCGCCGAGATCGCGACCGGCAACCAGGACCTGAGCCAGCGCACCGAGCAGACGGCCAGCAACCTGCAGCAGACCGCCAGCTCGCTGTCGCAGCTGACCGCCAACGTGCGCCAGAGCGCCGACGCCGCCGCCCAGGCCAACCAGCTCGCCAGCTCGGCGACCTCGGTGGCGCGTCGCGGCGGCGCGGTGGTGTCGCAGGTGGTCTCGACGATGGAGGAGATCAACTCGTCGTCCAAGAAGATCGCCGACATCATCGGCGTGATCGACGGCATCGCGTTCCAGACCAATATCCTGGCGCTGAACGCCGCGGTGGAAGCCGCCCGCGCCGGCGAGCAGGGCCGCGGCTTCGCGGTCGTCGCCGGCGAGGTGCGCTCGCTGGCGCAACGCTCGGCCGAGGCGGCCAAGGAGATCAAGAGCCTGATCGGCACCAGCGTCGACAAGGTCGAGACCGGCTCGAAGCTGGTGCAGGACGCAGGCTCCACGATGGACGAGATCGTCGCCAGCGTGCAGCGCGTGACCGACATCATCGGCGAGATCAGCGCCGCCACGCAGGAGCAGAGCCAGGGCATCGTGCAGGTCAACGAGGCCGTCACCCGCCTCGACCAGATGACGCAGCAGAACGCCGCGCTGGTGGAGGAATCCGCCGCCGCCGCCGAGAGCCTGAAGGGCCAGGCGCAGCGCATGACCACGGTGGTGGCCGGCTACCGCGTCGACGGTGGCCTGGACATCGCCATCGCGCCGGTCGCGGCGCACCAGGCCGTCGCCGCCAGGACGATCGCCAAGGCCGCGGCGCCCGCGGCCGCAGCCAGCCCGGTCGCGGCGAAGCGGGCCGCCGCCAGGCCGGTCGCCGCTAAGGCCACGCCGCCGGCGGCGGCGAAGACGGCGCCGGCCAGCCCGCAGGTCGCACCGGTCGCGGCACCCGTGGCCACGGCGCCCGCCGCCCCGGCCGCGCTGCCGGCCGCCTCCGGCGCGAGTGACGACTGGGAATCGTTCTGATCCCGCGAATCCGGCAACGGGCGCGACGCAGCGCCCGCTTCTTCGCCCGCACCTGTCGAACGGCGCCGAAAACGGCGCAATAAGTCACTTCAATCCGCTCGGCCGTGGCCGATAACGGAAGCAGAAGCCCTCCGCCCCACCCCACCGAATCGACAAATCCAGAGGATCCGCCATGGACATGACCAAGGAAGCCACCCACATCGCGCGCAGCGACGCCGCGCGCAACGGCCAGGCCGTCACCGGCACCAAGGGCGAGTTCCTGACCTTCCGCCTGGGCGGCGAGGAATACGGCATCGACATCCTGCGCGTGCAGGAGATCCGCTCCTACGAGCAGCCGACCCGCATCGCCAACACGCCCGAGTTCCTGCGCGGCGTCGTCAACCTGCGGGGCGTGATCGTTCCCATCGTCGACCTGCGGCTGAAGCTGTCCTGCGAGCAGGCCGAGTTCAACGCGTTCACGGTCGTGATCGTGCTCAACGTCAAGGGGCGGGTGATCGGGGCGGTCGTCGACTCGGTGTCGGATGTCTGCGAACTGGGGGGCGACATGATCAAGCCGGCGCCGTTGATGAACTCCGGGGTCGACATGTCGTTCATCACGGGGATCGCGAATGTGGGGGAGCGCATGTTGATCCTGATGGACATCGAGGGGTTGATGAGTGCGTCGGACATGGGGTTGATCGAAGCGTCGGCTGCCTGAGGGCGTCCTACTCCTTGTGCAAGGCCGCCTCCGGGCGGCTTTGTCGTTTCTGGTTTCTGGTTTCTGGCTGGTGGGCCTTGCCTGCGGCGCTGGCTGGCTTTGCTTCGCAAAGCCGATTCCTTCGGCGGGCCACGACTGTGCGGGCCGGGAGGGTGGGGAAGGCTCCCGCGGCGCATCGGGAGTGGGAGCGCACAAACGGCCGATAGCCGGGCTCTCGATCGACCACGGACGCTTAAGCCGCGGGAGACTTCCCCACCCTCCCGGATCCAACCATCGTGGCCCGCCGAAAGATCGGCTTTGCGAAGCAAAGCCAAACCAGCGCCGCAGGCAACCTCCCCCCCGTGCAAAACCCAGTGCCCCACCACGCGGAAGAAAGTCTCACGCCACGATCACGCCCGCGGCCCTAGGATGGCGCCACGCCTTCAACAAGTCCCCAAGAGCCTCAACGTGCCCGATCTCATCGTCCACGGCGGCCGCCCCCTGACCGGCCGCATCACCCCCTCCGCGAACAAGAACGCGGTCCTGCCCATCCTGTCCGCCACGCTGCTGACCAGCGAGCCGGTCACGCTGCGCGGCGTCCCCGACATCACCGACGTCCGCAAGATCCTGGCCGTGTTCCGCGAGCTGGGCAGCCGCGTCGAAGGCGAGTTGAAGGACGGCGTGCTGCGCATCCACCACGAGAACACGCGCTTCGACCCCGTCGTGCACAAGCTGCCCGAGGAGATGCGCTCGTCGGTGATGCTGGTGCCGCCGCTGCTGGCGCGCTTCGGCAGCGCGCGCATCGAGAACGACGTGCAGGGT
>DASQCX010000213.1:0-1625 GCA_035634455.1 Burkholderiaceae bacterium | reverse complement strand
CTGCTGGAAGACTGGTTGATGTCCAACGACTTCCAGCCGCGCGTGGGCCACCGCTTCACCTTTCGCATGGCGCCGATGCAGGGCTGGAACGGCGTCACCGACTGCGAGGTGCTCAGCGTCGAGCCGCCCGAGGAACTGTCGTACACCTGGAATTCGTCTGGCGAGGAGGCCGCCAACGGCCTGAAGACCGTCGTCAAGTGGACGCTGGAGCCCTGCGACGGCGGCGTGCTGGTGCGTATGGAGCAGTCGGGCTTCCGCGAGCAGGACCAGCGCAACTTCATGGGCGCCAAGTACGGCTGGGAGCGCAACCTCGGCGAACTCGAGCGCGTCGCCGCGTCGCTGGCATGAGCGCCGCCCGCGCCAACAAGTACCACCCGGCGCTGGTGCTGCTGCACTGGACGCTGGCGTGGTTCATCGTCGCCTCGCTGCTGTTCGGCTTCTTCGTGCTGCGCGTGGTGCCCGACGGCGATCCCCGCAAGATCGACATGCTCGAGTGGCACATGGGCCTGGGCATGGCCATCCTCGCGGCGATGCTGGCGCGGCTGGTCGTGCGCTGGTGTACCGCCCGGCCCGCGCCCGCGGGCCTGGGCACGCCCGCGTCCGCGCGCGCGGCGGGCCGGGCGCACGCCGCGTTCTACGTGCTCGTCGTGGGCATGGTGGCCACGGGGTACGCGACGGCGCTGATCGCGCACCTCAACGACATCGTCTTCGCGCGCAACGGCGCGCCGCTGCCGCCGTCGTTCGACGCGTTCCCGACCTTCCGGCTGCACGGCTGGATCGCGGCGCTGCTGGCGATCCTGATCGCGCTGCACGTGCTGGGCGGGCTGTGGCACTGGCTGGTGCGACGCGACGGCGTGATGCGGCGCATGGGCCTCGGCGGCCGGCGCGTCGAATAGCCGCGGCGCGATCCGAAGGTTGCCGCACGACGAACGGACTGCCCCGTCGGCATGGCATCCTGCCGGGTCACCTCCGATCGAACCGCCCCGACACCATGAGCCTTCAGCGCACCGGCCACCGCTACCGCGACATCGCCACCGGCAAGACCCTCGACGTGTGGTTCCCGCGCGATCCCGCCCACGCACGCCGCGGCTGCCTGGCCGAGAAGCTGGGGCTGATCGCGGGCGACGTGGTCGAGGTCGCGATCGAGTCGCCGGACGCGGCTCCCGCTTCGACCGAGGACGTGTGGCTGCGGCTGCACCTGCTGTCGCGGCGCGAGGTCAAGCCCAACGAGATCAACCTCGAAGGCATCTTCGGATGGCTCAGCAACGTGGCGTGGACCTCGGCAGGCCCGGTGCTGCCGGCGCGCGTCGAGGAGCTGCGCGCGCTCGCGGCGGCCGAATTCCACCACCTCGCGGTGCCGTCCGTCGACAAGTTCCCGCGCATGAGCGACTACGTCGTGCCGGAGGGCGTGCGCATCGCCGACGCCGATCGCGTGCGGCTGGGCGCGCACCTCGCGTCGGGCACCACCGTCATGCACGAGGGCTTCGTCAACTTCAACGCGGGCACGCTGGGCGAGTCCATGATCGAAGGGCGCGTGACGCCGGGCGTGGTGGTCGGGCGCAACTCGGACGTCGGCGCCGGGTCGTCGATCATGGGCACGCTGTCGGGCGGCGGCAAGACGAAGA
>DASQCX010000212.1:0-7315 GCA_035634455.1 Burkholderiaceae bacterium | reverse complement strand
CCGTCGTGGGCGACGGTCACGTGGTGGCCCCATGCCGTGAGGAGCCGGGCCAGCGCCGCGGCGACGTCGACGTCGTCCTCGACGATCAGCACGCTGTGGACGCGGTGGGCGCGATGGTCAGTGCCGCTCCGGGGCCGCGTCGAGCGGCCCTCGTCGTTTTCGCGCAGGGCTGACATGTCGTTGTTCGAATGCCCGGCGAGGCACAGGCGTCCTCGGCCGGAAGATCCAGCGCAGGACCGGCAATCCGGGTGCCCAGGCCCGCCGCGTCGCCCCCGTTGCCGCGATTCGTCGCCATTCCCGGGCCATTGGTCGATTCGCGCGTGCGGCCGCGGGGCGCTTCTGCGATGCTGCGCGGCATCGAGAACCGTCCTGGATTGCCGCATGTTCCGCTATTCGCGCCCCCATCCCCACGTCCATATCCTGCGCCGGCACGGCTACCGGGCCGTGCGGCGCGTCGTCGCCGGCGCGGCGCTGATCCTGCTGGGCATCGGCTGCCTGCTCAAGAGCCAGGGGCTCATCAGTCGGGACGAGCTGTGGCTGCTGCTGCCGGGCGTGGTCGCGCTGTCGGGCGTCGTGCGCCTGGCCGTCGAACCCGGCGCCGCCGGCGTGGTGAGCGCGCTCGTCCGCTGCGCGGTCGCCGCCTACCTGGTGGTCGTGATCGAGCACATCGGCGGCTGGACGCTGGCCGCCACCTGGCCGGTGCTGCTCATCGCCGTGGGCACGGGCATGGTCGCGCACGCGATGCTGGGCGGCCGGATGCGCGAGGAGCCGAACTGGTGAGCCCGGATCCGATGAACCCGAACCCGAATCCGGACCCGCGGGGCCGCGAGCCCGTCGACCACGGCGACCCGATGCACCGGCAGCGCAGCCGCGTCGTCTTCGGCATCTTCATCATCGCCGTCGGCGTCTTCGCGCTGCTGGACAACCTGCACCTGTTCGACAGCCACCTCGTGCAGCCGTTCTGGCCGCTGGTGTTCGTGGCGCTGGGGGCGCTGAAGCTGTCGCAGCCCGGCGGCCTGCGGCGCTGGCTGATGGGCGCCGTGCTGATCGTCGTCGGCGTGGGCATGACGCTGCAGAACCTGGGCATCTTCCACTTCCAGGTCCGCGACCTGTGGCCGCTGGCCCTGATCTGGCTGGGCCTGGGCGTGATCACCAAGGGCATCGCGTTCCGCGCCGGCGACGCGGGCGGCGCGCCCGGCCGGCGCGTCGAGCTGTTCGAACACGGCGCCCGCATCGACGCCTCGGCCACGATGAGCGGCATCGTGCTGAAGAACGACTCGCAGGAGTTCGCGGGCGGCGTGATCAACGCCGTCATGGGCGCCGTCGAGGTCGACCTGCGCCAGGCCGCCGTCGCCTCCGAGGCGGTGCTGCACCTGTCCGTGATCATGGGCGGCGTCGAGATCCGCGTGCCGCGCGAGTGGTCGGTGGTGGTCAACGGCTCGCCGGTGCTGGGCGGCATCGAGGACAAGACCATCCCGCCGATGATGCCCGGCAAGCGGCTCGTCATCGACGGCTCGGTGATCATGGGCGGCGTCGAGATCACGAACTAGGCGTCCGCGGCCCTCATGCACCCGTTCCTCGCGGACGCCCGCAAGCTGCTCTGGTACGAGCTCGCCTGGCTGGCCGCCGGCGTCGGCCTGGCCGCGCTGCTGCGGCTGGACGAGCAGGCCGACTGGGCCGGCGCGCTGGCGTTCGCCGTGCCGCTGTGCCTGGTCTGGTCGTTCGACTCGCTGTCGGCCTACTACGTCTGCCGCAGCCAGCCCTACCGCCAGCGCCGCTGGCCGGTGACGCTGAGCCTGTTCGGCGGCGCGTCGCTGCTGTCGGCGCTGGTCTGGCTGGGCGCCGGCGAGGCCTGGAACTACCTGGCCGGCGACATCCTGCGCGGCCGGCCCTTCGTCACGATGAGCTCGCCCGGCTGGGTGCTGTACTTCGCCGCCGGCTTCGCGCTGTACCTGCTGTCGCTGCTGGCGCACGACGTGCTCATCGCGTTCGAGACCGTGCAGGACGCCGCGCGCCGCGAGGCCGAGTCGCGCGTGCTGGCGCGCGACGCCGAGCTGCAGATGCTGCGCACGCAGATCAACCCGCACTTCCTGTTCAACAGCCTCAACTCGATCAGCGCGCTGACCGGCTTCGACCCGGCCGCGGCGCGCGAGATGACGGTCGACCTCGCGCAGTTCTTCCGCCGCACGCTGGCGCTGGCCGAGCGCGAGCGCATCACGCTCGGCGAGGAGGTCACGCTCAGCGAGCACTTCCTGGCGATCGAGAAGCGCCGCTTCGGCGCCAAGCTCCAGGCCGAGCTGCGCGTGAGCCCGGAGGCGGCCGAATGCCTGCTGCCGCCGATGACGCTGCAGCCGCTGCTGGAGAATGCGATCAAGCACGGCATCCGCCAGGTGGACGGCGGCGGCACGATCACGGTCGACGCGCTGGTGCGCGACGGCTGGCTGCACGTCGCCGTCGCCAACCCGGTGGCGCGCGAGGACGCGCCGTCCGGCAGCCACGGCGTCGGACTGAAGAACATCCGCGAGCGCCTGGCCGTGCTGTACGGCACCCGCGCCCGCATCGCCTGGCAACGCAGCGAGACGCAGTTCGCCATCGAGATCAACCTGCCCGCCGAGAAGGAGACCGGGGCATGACATCGACAACATCCCGCCTGCGCGCGCTGGTCGTCGACGACGAGGACCTGGCGCGCCACCTGATCCGCGAATACCTGCGGGGGCATGCGGACGTCGAGGTCGTCGGCGAATGCGAGAACGGCCTCGATGCCGTCAAGCAGATCGGCGCGCTGGACCCCGACCTCGTGTTCATGGACATCCAGATGCCGCGCCTGACCGGCCTGGAGGTGCTGGAGCTGACCGGCCGCCGCTCGGGCGTAATCTTCACCACCGCCTACGACGAGCACGCGATCAAGGCCTTCGAGCTGCACGCGGTGGACTACCTGCTCAAGCCGTTCTCGAAGGCGCGCTTCGACGACGCCCTCGCGCGCGCCCGCACGCTGCACGCGGGCACGCGCGCGGCGCCGGCGCCCGGGCAAGGCGTCGACGCGCTGGTCGCCCGCCGCGGCGCGGCGCTGGAGCGCATCCTGATCCGCGACCGCGAGCAGGTGCACGTGATCCCGGTCGAGCAGGTCGAGTGCATCGAGGCCCAGGGCGACTACCTCGCCATCCACGCCGACGGCAAGTGCCACCTCAAGCCGCAGCGCATCTCCGAGATCGAGGAGCAGCTCGACGCCACCCGCTTCCTGCGCGTGCACCGCTCGTTCATCATCAGCCTGGCGCACCTGCAGGCGATCGAGCGCCCCGGCCCCGACCGCCACGCCGCGCGCCTGCGCAGCGGCAAGCGCGTGCCGATCAGCCGCAGCGGCTACGAGAAGCTGCGCGAGCTGGTCTGAGTCGCGCCCGACCGCGCGGCAGGCCGCTCGACGGCGATCCGCCGCTGACCGGCGCCGCCGACGGCACGACGCCGCGAGCGCCGGCGCGGCGTCGGCGGTGCCCATCTCGATTCGCTACCACTTGCAGCCCTTGCCGGTGACGGCGTCCTTGGCCAGCGGGATGACGGCCAGCAGGCCGGCGCCGGCATAGGCGTCCGAGCACTTGGCGCGGCTGGCCTTCTCGAGCTCGGTCTCGAGCTTGGTCTTCTTGTCCGCCGGCGCCGGCAGCACCGGCACCAGGCCGCTGCGCGTGCGGCCCAGGCTGGGCCCGGCGCCGCCGCCGTGCAGGTCGAGGTTGAGCGGCGCCGGGGCGCCGGTGTCCGGCGGCTGCGCCGGGCCGTTGCCGCCCAGGCCGCCGGCGGCGCTGCCGTCGAGATTGACCTTGCCGCCGCCCGGCGATTGCGCCGTACCGCCGGCACCGCCGTGCTCGGCCGGGTTCTCGACCGGACGCACGGACTGCGTCTGCGGCGCGGCCGGCGACGTGCCCGCCGCCGGCGTGCGCGGCGTGGCCTGCGTCGCCGGCTCGGGCACCGCGGGTGCCGCGGGTGCCGCGGATGACGTGGGCACCGATGTCGCCGCGGGCGCGGGTGCCGGACGCGCCACCGGCACCTGCATCGGCGTGAAGCTCGGCGCCGGCACCGGCGCCGCGTTGACGGCCGGCGCGCTGAGGGGCGCAGGCCGCGGCGCGGGCTCGAGGACCGGCACCGGGGGCAGCGGCGCGGGCGGAGGAACGGGCAGCGGCGCGGGAGGCGGCACCGAGGTCGGCACGGGGACCGGAGCCGGCGTCGGGGCGGGCACGGGGGCCGGGGCGGGCGCAGGCCGCGCCACCGGCACCTGCATCGGCACGAAGTTCGGCTTGGGCAGCGGCGGCGGCGCCACCTGCGGCGCGGACAGCGGCGCCGGCCGCGGCGCCGGCGCGAGCGGAGGCACCGGCGGTGGCGGCGTCACCGGGACGTCCAGCGGCGTGTACGACGGCCTGGCCAGCGGCGGCGGCTTCACCGTGGGCGCGGCCAGCGGCGCGGGCCGCGGGGCGGGCGCCAGCACGGGCACCGGCGGCGGCGGCGTCACCGAGACGTCCAGGGGCGTGTACGACGGCCTGGCCAGCGGCGCCGGCTTCACGCTGGGGGCCGCCAGCGGCGCGGGCAGAGGCTCGGGCGGCAACGGCCTCGGCTCCGGCAACGGTGCCGGTTCGGACGCGACGGCCGCTGGCGCTGGCGCGGGGATGGGCACCGATGCCGGCGCCGACGCGGGCTGGGCCGAGGCGACGGGGCGCTCCGTCGGCGTCGGCAGCGTCGACGACGCCTGGCCGGCCGACACCGGCGCCTTGCGCGCGGTCAGCAGCGGCAGCGCGGTCGGAGCGGGCGCCGGGCGCGCCGCCTGCGCTTGCACCTGCGCCGGCTTGTCGCGGATCACGATCGACGGCTCGACGATCGCCGTGGGCTCCACGGCGTCGGCGAGCGTCCGGTTCGCGGCGGCCGACGCGCGCTCGTCCGGCGCGGGCGCCGACGCCGACGCCGCGGCCGGCAGCGCGACGCCCTCGGTGCCGGGCAACGGCTCGTCGCGCGCCTCGGCCCTGCGCGACGCGCGCGCCTCGGGCATGTAGACCACCAGGTCGCCGGGGGCACGCCTGCCGGCGGGCGAGTCGCCGCCCGGCGCGGTGCCGACCACGATGAACAGCAGGATGTGCAGCAGCAGCGCCAGCAGCAGGCAGCGACCCAGGCCGGGCTGCGCGACGCCCGGCCGCGGCCACGGCCGGCCGGAGGCCGCCCCGGGCGTCGCATCCTGCGGCGCGGACGACGCTGGCGGCGCCGGCGCGCGCTTGCGCAGGAAGTGCGGGCTAAGGGCGAGGCGGACGGAGCGAAGCAAGCTGGCGAATCCGGAACGAGTGTTCAGCGGGCGCCCGGCCATGGACGAGGCACGGGCTCCCGGTCAGCATCGTAGTCGCAACGAGCGGAGCGGCCGGGCGGGCGTGGCCGGGCCGCAGCGGCGCGGCACCCACCTCGTCACGCTCGAGCCGGCGGCGTCTTCAGCCGTGCACGAGAATGCCCCAGGCCGCCAGCGAGGACGACACCACCAGCACCAGGCAATCGACGACGGCCAGCAGGCCGTAGACGCCGCCCTCGACCTCGTCCGGCCCGATGCGGACGACGAAGGGCTCGCCCGGCGCCCCCGCCGCGATCACGGGCAGGGCGAGGCCGTGGTCGGCCGGCGGCGGTGCCGCGACGAACGGCGCTCCGGCCAGCGCTGCGCTGCGCAGGTCCCGAAAAGGAGGCGGATCTCCGCCGCGCAGCGGCGCCTGGGAGCCCTCGCTGCGCGCCGCCAGCGCGGCGGCCTGCGCCTGCAGCAGCAAGGCCTGCGACGAAGCGGGGACGATGCGCCCGACCACGTGGATGCGGTCGCCGCTGCGCAACAGGCGTTCGGCCGAGCGCTCGTCGCCCGGCGCGCCGCGAGGGTCGCCGGCGCGCGCCTCGGCCGGTCCGCTGGAAGGAGCGCTGGCGCCGCCGAGGTCGCCGTGGCCCGGCAACCGCGAGCGCGCGGCCGCGGCCGACACCGGCCCGATGCCGCGCACGTCGGCCCCGGCGGGCAGCACGACGCACTGGCCGGTGGCGTCCTCCAGCAGGAACGGCCGCTCGCTGCACCGCACGCCGGCGCGATCGCCGTGCTCGAACCAGAGGCACAGCTCGCCGTCCGGCGAGATCAGCGGCACCGCGTCGGGCAGGGCGCATGCGCGGCCGCGCAGCGCGACGCGCGTGCCGGCCGGCTCGGCCAGCGCCCGTGCGCAGGCGCGCGCGACCGTCACCGTGGGCGCCGCGCGCAGCTGGCGCGCCGTCCACCAGGCGACGGCGGCGCCGAGGGCCGCGACCGCGGCGAGGACGGCGCCCGCCGTCGGCGAGCGCGCGACGCCGGCCTGATCCTCCGCGGCCGACCAGACGAAGAACGCGACGCCGAGCACCGGCGCCGCGCCGATCGCCAGCCGCCACTTCGTATCGTGCGTCGTCCCCGACATCGCGCCGCCTCTCCATGCGGGAGGAATCCGTGCGGCGGAGAGACCGTCGCGATGCAGACTCCAGCCTTGGGATCTTGAGCCCCCGCCGGCGGCGTGGATATCCCCCGAATCAAAGGTCCGGCGCCGCGGCCGAACCGGCCATTCAGTCGCGTCCGGCGGGCGCCGGTCAGCGATCGGGCATCAGCTCGTCGATCATGGCCGTCGTGTTCTGCGCGTGCTGCGCCACCTGGTCGACGTTCATGCCGATCACCTGCAGCGGGTAGGTGCCCGAGACGACGCCGCCCAGCCAGAGCTCGGCCGCCAGCGCCTCGGGCGGCATGCCCTCCACCGCCGCGATCAGGCACTCGACGACGGACTCCAGGCCGTCGTCGGCGTACATCTCCTCGGACTCGTAGCTGACGCGATAGCCGAATGCGCCGGCCTCCTGGTCGATGTCGATGCGCACGATCATTGCAGTTTCCTTCGGGGTGAGCGTCGAAGTGTAGCGAGCGCCGCTCGTGGACAATGCGCGCATGAAGCGCCACATCGCCCTGCTTCGCGGCATCAACGTCGGCAAGGCCAAGCGCGTGCCCATGGCCGACCTGCGCGCGCTGATGGCGTCGCTGGGCCACGCCAACGTGCGCACGCTGCTGAACAGCGGCAACGCCGTCTTCGACGCGAAGGCCGGCACGCCCGCGGGCCACGCGAAGAAGCTGCGCGCGGCCATCCTCGCGCAGCTCGGCGTCGACTGCGAGGTCATCGTCAAGACCGCCGACGAGCTCGCCGCCGCGATCGCCGAGCACCCGCTGCGCCGCCACGCGGACGACGACGCGCGCATGCTGGTGATGTTCGTGCAGGACGCCGCCGCGCTGGCCGAACTCAAGCCGCTGGAAGCCGAGGAC
>DASQCX010000211.1:0-4470 GCA_035634455.1 Burkholderiaceae bacterium | reverse complement strand
TGCTCGCGCTCCAACGTGAGCACCTCCGGCAACGTCACGAAGTTCGAGTTCGCCTGCCAGTCGGACCGCGGCACCAACGTCACCGGGCACGGCACCTACACCGAGATGCGCGACACCGCGTTCGCGGTCTCCACGGTCGCGGACACCGTCTCGCCGAAGATGACCATGCACATCCAGAGCGACATCGCCGGCAAGTTCGTGGCCAGCGACTGCGGCGACGTCAAGCCGGCGCCGACGGCCAAGTGAGGCCCGCTCGGCGCTAGGCCGCGCGCCACTCCCGCACCGCGATCCAGATCGCGCCGATCGACAGCAGCACGGACAGCGGGAACCACTGGCCGGGCGCCGGGACGGTGATGGTCACGCTGCCGTCCGGCGACAGCAGCACGGCCACCACCATCAGCAGGGCGCCCGCGGCGACGCCCGCGATCGCCCAGCGCCACAGCCGTGCCTGCGCGTCGTGGCGCCGTTGCTCGGCGGCCAGCGCGCGCGCGATCGCCAGCGGCGCGGGCGGCGCCGGCCGGCGTTGCACGGGCTGGGCGCGCGCGGCGCGCTCCACCTCGGCCATCGTGCGCGCGGAAAAGCCGGCGTCGGGCAGCGGCCCGGGGGCGCTGCGGCGCAGGAGGTCGTCGAACGCGTCGTCGTCGAGTCGGGATTCGGTCATGTGGCGGACTCCGGATTCCAGGCCTGCAGCAGCTCGCGCAGCCGCGTCTTGGCCCGATCGAGGTGGGACTTCAGCGTCCCCAGCGGCAGGCCCAGCACCTGCGCGGCCTCGGCGTGCGAGAGGTCGAGGTGGAAGCAGTGCACGACCGCGAGCCGCTGGATCTCGCTCAGCGCCTGCAGCGCGCGCTCGACGTCGCGGCCCAGGCCCTCGGCGGGGCGCGGGTCGTGGTCCGGGTCGGTGGCGTCGACGGCCGCGTCGTCGCGCCATTCGACCGGCAGTTGCGGCCGGCGCGCGTGCTGCAGGAAGCGCGTGAGCGCGATCCGGTGCAGCCAGGTGGCCAGGCGCGCGTCGCCGCGGAAGTCGGCCAGGTGCAGCCAGGCCTGCACGAAGGTCTCCTGCGCGAGGTCGTCGGCCAGGGCCGCGTCGCCGCGCGTGAGCCGCCGCAACTGCAGCCGCACGCGCGACTGGTGCGCGGCGACCAGGCGCGCGAACGCACGCCGGTCGCCCTGGCGCGCGCGGGCGAGCCAGTCGGCGACCTGCGCCTCGACGCGCTCGGATTCGTCGAAGACCACGGGGGCTCGCGCCACGTCAGCGCGTCACTGCAGGTCGATGGCGGACGGCTCGGGCGCCTCGGGCGGCCGCGGCGGCTCGAGCCGGATCGCGATCAGCTGCGCGACGCCGATGGCCAGCGGGATCAGCCCCGCGGCCCACAGCCCGTGGTCCCACTTGAACATCGCGCCCAGGAAGCCGCAGGTGCCCACGCCGGCGCCCACCAGCGTCAGGGCGCGCATCAGCGGCGAGCCGCTGCGCTGCGGCGCGCGCAGCAGTTCGCGCGGCACCGGCAGGCCCTTCTCGAGCAGGTCGACGATGGTCTTGTGCTTGCGCTCCTGGTACTTCCACGCGAAGTTGAGCGCGATCGCGGCGATGCCCAGCGGCATCAGGATGCCGCAGACGGGGATGAGCAGTTCGGGGGTGAACAGGCGGGACCAGGGATCCATGGCGGTCGTCCGGAGTTGATCGATAGTCCTTGGATGCGGGCGGGTGCCCGATCGGATGCACCCGCGCCGAAAATATCTTCAGCAGGCCTGGTACTTCCAGTTGCGCGTCTTGCCCTCGGCGATCCACTCGACCGCCTGGGCGATGCGCGAGGCCCGCGTCGCGTCGCGCTTGGCCTCGACGATCCAGTCCACGTATTCGGCCTGCTGGCTGGGCGTGAAGGCGTCGTAGCGCTTGCTGGCGCCGGATTGTCTGCGCAGCGCCGCGGCGAAGTCCTCGGGAACGGTTGGCGCCTCGCGCTTCGGCTTGGGCGCCGGCGGCGCGGCGGCCTTGTACTCGATCGCCGCCGCCCAGGCCGCGCGGGCCTCGACGATCAGCTTGCGCAGCGCCGCCGCCTTGGGCAGGTCGGCCACGGACTCGATGCGGCCGAACTGGCCCATCGCCTTCTCGCGCTCGCCCGCGGCCTCTTCCGCGACGGGCCGGCCGCCGCGCCAGAAGCCCAGCGAGCAATGCGCCTTGAACGCGGCCATGTTCGCGAACGGGCGGCCGTCCAGCAGGAAGAACGGATGGCCCCACTTGATCGCCTCGGTGGCGTCGGGCAGCGCGGTGTGCATCGCGTCGCGGATGTGCGCCAGCGGCGCGCGGGCGAACGGCGCGGCCTTGGCGATGTAGTCGTCGACGCGGGGATCGCGCGCTTGATCGGACGCTTTCGAGGTGGGCATGGCGTGGACGGGAGTCGGGATGTGCGACTGTAGGCGCGCGGTCGGCGTGTCCACAAGGGCGGCTGCCCCAGGGCGATGCCGTCGTCCTGGAGGGAGAATTGGATATATTGTGGTAGTAAACTGGTTCTATCGCAAATGAGCTTTTCGACCTCCATGACGCAGCCTGCCGTTCCGACCTTCGTCCGCCGCCTGATCACGATCGCGGCGGCCCTCGGTGCGCTGGCCGCGCTGCCGCTCGCGGCTCATCCGAAGGACGCCGCCGCGGCGCCGTACGCGCTGTTCGGCGGCAAGCCGCTGGAATGGGAGCGCAGCGGCGGCAAGGTGGTCGGCGTCTACACGCCCAACTGGCAGCCGACGGCGCTGGTGGACGCGTTGCACGGCGACAGCGTCACGCACGTCGTCTACGCGTTCCTGCACGTCTGCGGCCCGGGGCAACTGGCCGAGGACGCGCCCAAGTGCGCCGGCAAGTCCGCCTTCCAGCTCGCCAGCTCGGAGATCGACGACCGTTTCAACGACGCCTTCGCCCGGCTGAAGGCGCGCGCGCCGCACGTGAAGGTGGTGGCGTCGGTGGGCGGCTGGGGCGGTTCCGATCCGCTGTTCCACATCGCCGACGATGCCGCGCCGCGAGCCGCGTTCGCGAAGTCGGCGGCCGACTTCCTGCGCGCGCATCCGGCCTTCGACGGCATCGACATCGACTGGGAGCATCCCACCAGCAACGGCTCGGCCAACGGCGTGCCGCTGGGCTCGCCCGCCGACGGCCAGGGCTACGCCGACCTGATGGCGGCGCTGCGCGCGGCCATGGACACGCTGACCGCGGAGACCGGCCACAAGTACATCCTCACCGCCGCGATCAACACCGAGCACGCGATCGTCGACAAGGTGAACTACCGTGACGCCGCGAAATCCATGGACTACGTCTTCATGATGACCTACGACTTCTACGGCGCCTGGAAGCCGGTGATCGGCAACCACGCCGCGCCGCACGCCAGCGCGCCGGGCGCCGAGGACGGCCTGGACGCCGCGATCCGCACGATGACCGCCGCCGGCGTGCCGCCCGGCAAGCTGGTGGCCGGCGTGGCGATGTACGGCCGCGGCTTCACGGGCGTCGCGCAGCCGGCGTCCGGCAAGGGCTTCACCGGCGAGCCGCACACCGGCACCTATCCCGCGCCCGAAGGGTCGAGCGACTGGCGCGAGCTCGCGGCGCGCTACATCGATCGCCAGGGCCGCGGCCTGCACGGCTACCAGGTCGTCTTCGATGCGCAGACCCGGGCCTGGAACCTCTACAACGCGCGCAGCAAGCTGTTCATGGGCTACGACGACCCGCGCGCCGTCATCGAGAAGGGCCGCATGGCGCGCGAGGCCGGCCTGGCCGGCGTGTTCGCGTGGGAGCTGTCGCAGGACAACGGCGACATCCTCAACGCGATGAACTACGGCGTCGGCAACGCCTTGCTGCAGCCCTGATCAGGCGCCGTCGAACAGCGGCGCCAGCTCGCGCCGCGCCGCCTCGATGAAGGCCCGCGTGCGCGCCGGCAGCAGCCGGGCGTGCGGGTAGACGATGCTGACGGGCTGGCGCGGCGGCTCGAAGTCGGCCAGCACGACGCGCAGGCGGCGCTCGCGCAGCGCGTCCTGCACCTGGTAGGAGAAGAACTGGCCGAAGCCCGCGCCCTGTTCGCACGCGAGCAGCGCGGCGCCGGCGTGGTTGAAGTCCAGCGGGCCGTCGACGGCCACGTGCAGCCTGCGGCCGCCGTCCTGGAACGCCCAGCCGGGGCGGATCGGGCCGGCGAGCCGCACGCAGGCCTGCGCGCGCAGCTCGCCCGGGTGCCTCGGCGTGCCGGCGCGGCGCAGGAACGCCGGGCTCGCGACCACCATCTGCCGCACCAGCCCGAGCTGCAGCGCGACCAGCGACGAATCTTCCAGCGCGCCGATGCGGATGCCCACGTCGACGCCTTCGTCCACCAGGTCGACGAAGCGGTCGAGCAACTGCACGCTGCAGCGGATGCCCGGGTTGGCGGCGACGAAGCGCGTGACGAAGTCCGCGACGACGCGCTGGCCCAGCAGCACCGGCGCGGTGATCGCGAGCTGGCCGCGCGG
>DASQCX010000210.1:0-2484 GCA_035634455.1 Burkholderiaceae bacterium | reverse complement strand
CTACCTCACCAAGCCGTTCGACTTCCCCGAGCTCGAGGCGCGGCTGCGCGCGCTGCTGCGCCGCAGCCAGTCCTCGCCGGTGGCCAACGCGTCGATGGCGATGGGCTCGCTCGTGTTCGAGCGCGACTCGCGCCGCGCCAGCATCGACGGCGCGCCGCTGGAGCTGAGCCCGCGCGAGTGGACGCTGCTCGACCTGCTGCTGACCCGCCGCGACCGCGTCGTCACGAAGGAAGAAGTGGCGCAGGCGTGGGACAGCGAGCGCGCGGAGCCGGGCGGCAACAACTCGATCGAGGTCTACATCCATCGCGTGCGCCGCAAGCTCGAGGGCTCGGGCCTGAGCATCCGCACGGTGCGCGGCCTCGGCTACCTGCTCGAGGCACTGCGCCCGGCCTGACCTGGCGTCGCGCATGAAGACATCGTCCAGCGCGCTGCTGCTGCGGCTGACGCGGCTGGTCGTCGGCGACCGGTCGCTGCACAAGCAATTGCTGCTGTGGCTGGTGCTGCCGCAGCTGGTGCTGTGGATGGCGGCGGCCTTCGTCACCTACAACGTCGCCGCGCGCTACGCCAACCGCGCCATCGACGCCAGCCTGCTGCAGGCCACGCGCGCGCTGGCGCGCCAGGTCAAGCCGATCGGCAACGGCCTGTTCATCGACTTCCCGCGCGCCGCCGACGACATCATCGGCGGCGACCCGGACGACCGCGTCTACTACATGGTCAGCACGCCGCCGGGCCAGTTCATCCTCGGCAGCCGCCAGTTGCCGCCGCCGTCGCTGACCGGAGCGCCGAAGCTGGGCGAACCCTATTTCTACGACGGCATGGTCGACAAGATGCCGATCCGCGTCGCCGCGCTGTACGTGGCCTACGGCGACAGCAAGACGCGCCAGCTGATGCTGGTGCAGATCGCCCGCGGCCGCGCCCGGCGCGACGAGCTGGCGCGCAGCATCCTGGGCGACACGGTGCTGCCGCTGTCGGGCCTGATCCTGCTGATGACGATGATCGTCTGGGCCGGCATCCGCGCCGGCCTGGCGCCGCTGGCGCGCATGCGGGCGCTGGTGGAGGACCGCGCGCCCAACGACCTCGCGCCGCTGAAGATCGACGCCGCGCCGCAGGAGCTGCGCTCGCTGGCGCGTGCGCTCAACGACCTGCTCGCCGCGGTGCACGAGAGCGTGGCCGCCCAGCGCCGCTTCGTCAACGACGCCGCCCACCAGCTGCGCACGCCGCTGGCCGGCCTCAAGAGCCAGACCGAGCTGGCGCTCGACGAGAACGTCGACCCGGCGCGCCAGCCGCGGCTGCAGCGCGTGCACGAGAGCGCCGTGCGCAGCGCGCACCTGGTCAACCAGTTGCTGAGCCTGGCGCGCGCCGAGCCGGAGTCGGCGCTTGCGCAGCACAACGCGCGCGTCGACCTGCGCGAGCTCGCGCGTGAGGTCACCGCCGAATGGGTGCCCAAGGCGCTGCAGGCCGGCGTCGACCTCGGCCTGGACGACGCCGGCGAGACGGCGCTGCCGGTCGTGGTGCAGGGCCATCCGCTGCTCATCCGCGAGGCGCTGCAGAACCTGATCGACAACGCGATCCGCTACGCCGGGGCCTCCAGCGAGGTGACGGTGGGCGTGCTGCGCGACGGCAGCTCCGGCGTGCTGCAGGTGTCCGACACGGGGCCGGGCATCCCGCCCGACCTGCACCGCGCGGTGTTCGAGCGCTTCGTGCGCGCCACGCACGAAGGCTCGGGCTGTGGCCTGGGCCTGGCGATCGTCAAGAGCATCGCCGAGCGGCACGGCGGCCGTGTCGCGCTCGCCGGCATGACGCCGCACGGCCTCCAGGTGTCGATCGCGCTGCCGCTGGCGCGCTGATCGCGCGTGGCGCCGGTTCGGGACCAGCCTTCCTTTTTACGTCGGCGCGCCCTGCCCGTCTCGCGCCGTAGCGTTCTCTTACGGCCAGGTTCGGCACTTCGGCAACAGATCGGCGTTCAGCTGACGTCAATCTAGGGACATTGCTTCCGAAGGTCGCCAGGGCCAGCTACGGTCGAGCCCGAAGCTTGTTTCGTCGATGCAAGGACGCGTTTAGTGCACAAATGCACATTTCGCATTCCGTGTTGCGCAGAATCTACACCCGGTTTGGCGCTACGCGAAAACCCTCATTAATTTTGCATTAATGGCAAATTAAGCTTCTCGACACTGGCCAACCTCCGGGTCGCGGCCAGCGGACCACTACATAACGCACCACCGAGTGCAAAGCAGGAGATAAACCATGCAAGACACCCGAGGCTCGCGCCCGGCTCCCCGGCTCGTTGCCGCCGCCGCATTCGCCCTGTTCGCCGCCAACGCCGCCCACGCGGTCGACTGGACCGGCTACATGCGCGGCGGCCCCGCGGCCACCGACGTCTCAGGCAAGTCGCGCCAGTGCTACGGCATCGGCCCGCTCAAGTACCGCCTGGGCAACGAGTGCGACTTCTACGGCGAGTTCCAGCTGGCCCAGGCCATGAAGGCC
>DASQCX010000209.1:0-12431 GCA_035634455.1 Burkholderiaceae bacterium | reverse complement strand
GGATCTCGACCGTGCCCAGGCCCGGGCCGCCCTGCGTCGAGAACGAGATGTTGGGGACGTTGCGCGTCAGGTCCTCGACCGTCGCGATCTGCTGCTGCTGCAACTGCTCGCCCGACATCACCGACACGGCCAGCGGCACGTCGCGGATGTCCTCCTTGCGCTTCTGCGCCGTGATGACCACGCGCGAGATCTCGTTGCTCGACGCCGCCGGTGCGGGGCTGGCCGCCGACGCGGCCGCCTGGGCGAGCGCGGTCAGGGGCACGAGGCAGGCGAGGCCGGAGGCGACTCCGGCGGCGATCACGATCTTCTTGGACATCTCGGTCCCTCCTGGGGTATCGATGGTTGGGTTGGTGGAATGCGGTCTCGTGGATCCGCGTCCTTCGAATTTGATGGATCGCGCCGCGCACCCGGAATGTCACGACGGCGACGCCGGATGATGCTAGCAGCAGGTTTCACGGGCGCAACTCAAAGCGTTGCGCCGGAGGCACGCTCCGGGTCGGTGCGTCTTGTCGACGGCGACCGCCGCCGTTGCACGCGCGGTCCAGGCCTCGCGGAACGGGCCTCCGGCCCGAATGCGCAAGAACCGTTCCAGCGGCGAGGCCGGCCCGCGCCGGCGCCGCGATCGGCCGCTTCAGCCTGGCGAAACCTCGCGCCCGCCCGCTGCGCCGCGCGCGCGCCGCTCCGGGTCGACACCGTGTGACGCGCACGACGATGTTGATACCATCCCCTGCTTCCGCAAGGCCGCCGTGCGTTCGCGACGACGGCCCGCCGCCACACGCACGCCGCACGACTCGAACTGGTGCGGCACCGACCGATACGCCCCCAATGACCCCTTCCACGCACTCGGCCGGCGCAGCCGCCCACCTTCCGAAGCATCGTCGCGAAAGGGGCCAGGCATGATCCGGACGCTGGGGCGCAAGCTGATCCGCATCAAGCCGGCCGACGACGTGCCCGTCCCCGCGGACAGCCCCGAGGACAAGTCGCTCGCGCGGTCGCTGGGCGTCTTCTCGCTGGCGATGATCGGCGTCGGCGCGACGATCGGCACGGGCATCTTCTTCACGATGGCCGAGGCGGTCCCCAAGGCGGGCCCGTCGGTCATCCTCTCGTTCCTGATCGCCGCCGTGACGGCGGGACTGACGGCGCTGTGCTACGCGGAGCTGTCGTTCCGGATCCCCGCCTCCGGCTCGTCCTACTCGTTCGCCTACGCGTCGCTCGGCGAGTTCGCGGCCTTCACGATGGCCGCCTGCCTGCTGCTGGAATACGGGCTGGCCGCCAGCGCGACGGCGATCGGGTGGTCCGACTATCTCAACAACTTCCTGTCCAACGCGTTCGGCTGGCAGGTACCGGCTCTGCTGCATTCGCCCATGATCGTCGCGGGCGCGCATGGGCCCGAATACCACCCGGGCCAGTTCAATCTGCCGCCGGTCATCCTGGTCGTGATGTGCGTGCTGCTGCTGGTCAAAGGCACGAGCGAGTCCGCTGCGGTCAACACCACGATGGTGCTGATCAAGCTCGCGATCCTGCTGTTCTTCGTAGTCATCGCGGTCTCAGGTTTCGACGCCAAGAACTTCCACCCGTTCTTCAAACCCGACAACAGCAAGTTCTTTCCCGGAATGGCGGGGGTCGCCGGCGCGGCCGGCACCGTGTTCTTCTCGTTCATCGGCCTCGACACGGTGGCGACGGCCGGCGCGGAAGTCCGCAACCCGCGGCGCAGCGTGCCGATCGCGATCCTGGCGGCGCTGGGCATCGTCACGCTGTTCTACATGCTCGTGGCCGTGTCGGCCGTGGGCGCGCAGCCGGCGGCCAAGTTCAACGGGCAGGAGGCCGGCCTGGCCGTCATCCTGCAAGATGTCACGGGCAAGGCGTGGCCGGCGCTGGTGCTGTCGGCGGGCGCGGTCATCTCCGTCTTCAGCGTCACGCTGGTGACGATCTACGGGCAGACGCGGATCCTGTACACGATCAGCCGCGACGGGCTGATCCCCAAGGTCTTCCACCGGGTCAATGCGCGCACCCGCACGCCCATCCTCAATACGCTGATCGTCGGCGCCGGCGTCGCGGTGGTGGCCGGCCTGGTCGATTCCAACTTCCTGTGGGACATGGTCAGCATGGGCACGCTGACGGCGTTCATCGTCGTGTCGATCGCCGTGCCCGTCATGCGCCGCAAGGACGGCGCCGCGCCGGCGGTCGGCGGCTTCCGGGTGCCGTTCGGGCCCTATGTCGTGCCGGCGCTCAGCATCCTGTCCTGCCTGATCATCATGACGGGCCTGTCGGCGCTGACTTTCACGATCTTCTTCATCTGGATGGCGGCGGCGCTGTTCGTCTACTTCGCCTACGGCCTGCGCCATTCGCGGCTGAACACCGCGCGCGGGTGAGCCGGCGGCGGCGTCAGAGGTCGCCGATGAAGTAGCGCTTGAGGCCGGCCAGGATCATCTCCACCGCGACAGCCGTGAGCACCAGGCCCATCAGCTTCTCGATGGCGGCCACCATCTGCCCGCCGAGCACGCGGCGGATGCGGTCGGCCGCCAGCAGCACCCCGCCGCTGATGGCCAGCGCGGCGGTCAGCGCGCCGATCCAGGTGACGAGGTGCTCGGGCTGGCGCGAGGCCAGCAGCAGCACGGTGGCCATGGCCGACGGCCCGGCCAGCAGCGGCACCGCCAGCGGGAAGATGAAGGGCTCGCGCTGCCCGGCCTCGGCGCCGTAGATCTCGCCGCCGCCGAAGATCATGCGGATCGCGATGATCGCCAGGATCACGCCGCCGGCGACCTCGAGCGAGCGCTCCGACAGCCGCATCAGCGTCAGGAAGCCCTGTCCCGACACCATGAACACCACCAGCACGGCGAACGCGATCAGCACCTCGCGCACCGCCACGAAGGTGCGGCGCTCGGGCCTGACCGCGCCCAGGATCGAGATGAAGACCGGCAGGCTGCCGAACGGATCCAGCACCAGAAGCAGCAGGATGAACGCGGAGAGGAAGGTGTGGTCCATGGGCCGCGATTGTCTTCCAGCGCGGGCCGGCGTCAGTGGCTTCAGCGCGACAGCCGCCGGCGCGGCCGGCGGTTGAACGCGAATACGGACGAATGTAGTATCGCGCCATGCCCAAGCCCTCCCACCGCGAGAAGCTGCTGCAGGTCGGCATGCAGGTCGTCCACGAACGGGGGTTCCGTGGCGCGAGCGTGCGCGACATCGTGCAGGCGGCGGGCGTCCCGCAAGGCTCGTTCACCAACCACTTCGCGTCCAAGGAAGCGTTCGGCCTCGAGGTGGTCGGGCTCTACGTCGCCCAGGCCGAGGCGGCCATGCGGCAGACGCTGCGCAACGAACACCTGCCGCCGCTGCGGCGCCTGCGCGCCTTCATCGAGCGCAGCAAGTCCGGCTTCGCGGACGACGGCCCGCGCAACGGCTGCCTGCTGGGCAACTTCTCGGCCGAGTCCAACGACTGCGGCGAGGCGCTGCGCGTGCGCGTGGTCGACGCGCTGGCCGCGATGCAGGACGCCCTCGCCTTCTGCCTGCGCGCCGCCGTCGCCGCCGGCGAGATCGCGCCGTCCACCGACTGCGACGAGACGGCCGCCTTCGTCCTCGCCGCGCTGCAGGGCGCGACGCTGCTGGCCAAGGTCCAGCGCAGCCCGCGGCCGCTGGAGCGCTTCGAGGACGTGCTGTTTCACCGCGTGCTCGAGCGCGCCGCGCCGGTGCGTTGAACTGCGAGATCTCCCCACGCCATCCGCCGCTCAAGTTCCGCCGGGGGCGGCCGACGACGACCGCGAGCGCCCGGGCTTGAGCGAGTGAACGAGGGGCCGGCGCCCCTTCATCCACCCATCGAAAAACGACCCGATCGGCACATTGGAACTTCCACTCAGGAAGCCTCCGATGCCCGACCGATCCGCCGCTTTCAAGGCCTGCGCGCTGCTGCTCGCGAGCCTGTTCCTCACCCACGCACACGCCACGCCGCAGCCCCTGGCCGAGGCCGAGATGAGCGCCGTCCGCGGCGCCGACGGCTCGATCCTGGTCGGGCTGCAGCCGTCGACCTCGTCGTCGAACTCGCAGAACCCGCTCACCGCCGGCCTGAGCGCCGCGTTCGCCAGCAGCACCGGCGCGACGCTGCTGACGCCCGAGCAGTTCGCCACCGCGCTGCAGGGCGCCGGGCTGACGCCCTCGATGCTCGCCGACTACGCGGGCCAGCCGGTCGCGCAGATCGTCGTCGACGCCAAGCCGGTGACCTTCAGCTTCAACTTCTCCGACATCCTGCAGTCCACCACCGGCCTGCAGGTCAACGGCGGGCCCTCGATGGGCACGATCACGCTGAAGGACTTCGACGCGCGCGGCACCACGATCTGGGTCTGGACGCACCACTGAGCGTCACCCGCGCGGGTGATGCTTCGCATGCAGCTGGCGCAGGCGTTCGCGCGCCACGTGGGTGTAGATCGTCGTCGTCGAGATGTCCGCGTGGCCCAGCAGCAGTTGCACCGCGCGCAGGTCCGCGCCGTGGTTGAGCAGGTGCGTGGCGAACGCGTGGCGCAGCGTGTGCGGCGAGATCTTTTGCAGAATGCCCGCGGCCAGCGCGTACTTCCTGACCAGGTTCCAGAACATCTGGCGCGACATCGCGTCCGCGCGGATCGTCACGAACAGCGCGTCGCTGCGCCGGCCTTCGAGCACCTCGGGCCGCGACGTCGCGAGCCACGCCTCCAGCCAGCGCCGCGCCTCGTCGCCGAACGGCACCAGCCGCTCCTTCGAGCCCTTGCCCATCACGCGCACGACGCCGTCGGGCAGGCTCAGGTTGACGAGCCTGAGCTCCACCAGCTCGCTCACGCGCAGGCCGCTGGCGTACATCAGCTCCAGCATCGCGCGGTCGCGGGCGCCCAGCGGCGTGTCGATGTTCGGCGCCGCGAGCAGCGCGTCGATCTGGGCCTCGGTGATGGACTTGGGCACGCGCATCGGCTGGCGCGCGGGGCGCAGCTTGAGCGTCGGATCCTCGTCGACCAGGCGCTCGCGCAGCCCCCAGCGATAGAAACGCCGGAACACCGCCAGCCGGCGGTTGGCGCTGGTGGCCTTGCTCGCGGCGTGGCGCGCGAGCATGTAGGCCTGGACGTCGCTCGCACGCGCCTGCACGAGGTCGCGCGCCTGCGCCTGGCCGAGCCAGCCCGCGAACAGCGTCAGGTCGCGCCGATAGGCCGCGAGCGAGTTCTTCGCCAGGCCGTCCTCCAGCCACAGCACGTCCAGGAAGCGGTCGATCGTGGCCGCGCTGCGCTGCGTCGCCTCGTTCGGGGGCGGCGCGTCCGCGCGATCGCGCGTCGTCGAGGGCTTCTTCGCCGTCGCCAACTCAGCCCGCCGCACCCAGCATGCCGGCCTTCATCTTCGCGTCGACCGGGCGGTCGCCGATGAAGATGTTCAGCATCGCGGCGTAGAGGTCGGCGCCCGGCACCGGCGCGCCGACCGGCTTGCCGTTGACGCGCATCGCCAGGCCCGCGGACGGCAGCCAGTCGAGGTCGACGACGTCGCCCTTGTGCACCTGGCCGACGCTGCGCAGCGTGCGGTCGAACGCGGCGATGCGATCCTGCATCGCGGCCACCTGCTCGGCCGGCGTGCGCTTGGCGATGCCGCCGGTGAAGGCCTTGGCGAACTCGTCGGACGGGCCGTCCATCAGCAGGCGCACCTGCACGCGCTTCGGGCCGGGCTCGGACATCGCCGCGGCGCCGGTGGCCGCTTTCGCGGGCAGGTACAGCCCGGCGAGGTAGACCTTGTAGATGAACGCCGCGCGCAGGCCCACGCCATTGAGCTGCAGCGGCGTGCCGGCCACGCTGGCCTGGCCGGGGAAGGTCTGGTCTTCCATCGTGATCGGGTCGGCCACGGCCGCGGCCCGCGCACCCGGCAGGAACGCGAACGCGGCGAGCGCGACCAGCGCGACGCCCCGCAGCCCCTGGCCGAACGCGCTCGCGCCTGCGGCCACGCGGCGGGCGGGACGGCGCCATGACAGTCGGATCATCTTCATTCCTCGACGGCACCCGGTGCGGCGCCTCGCCCGTTCAACGCGCCAGCGTCGGGCGCGGACGACAGCGCCCAGTCGATGTGCTCGGCGAGCAAGGGGCTGGCGTCGGCCCGGCGCGCGCGCAACGCGGCCTCGATCGGGCCGCGCGGCGCGCCCGCGTGCAGCGCGTTACCGAGCGCGACGGCGAGGTTGCGCTGCCAGCGCGCGTGGCCGATGCGGCGGATCGGCGAGCCCTCGGTGCGGCGCAGGAATTCCGCCTCGCTCCAGGCGAACAGCTCCAGCAGCGTCGGCTGGGCCAGGTCGTCGCGCTCCGCAAAGTCAGGTAAAGACGTGCGGCGCGCGAACTTGTTCCAAGGGCACGCCACCTGGCAGTCGTCGCAGCCGTAGATGCGGTTGCCGATCGCGCGGCGGAATTCGAGCGGGATCGGGTCGTCGCTCTCGATCGTGAGGTACGAGATGCAGCGGCGCGCGTCGAGCCGCTCGGGCGCGACGATGGCCTGCGTCGGGCAGACGTCCATGCAGGCCGTGCACCGGCCGCAGTGCGGCGTCGCGGCGGCGGTCAGCGGCAAGGCGATGTCGACGAAGATCTCGCCGAGGAAGAACATCGAGCCGGCGTCGCGCGACAGCGCCAGCGTGTGCTTGCCGCGCCAGCCCAGGCCCGAGCGCGTGGCCAGCTCGACCTCCAGCACCGGCGCCGAGTCGGTGAAGCAGCGATGGCCCAGCGGGCCGATCGCGTCGGCGAGGCGGTCGGCCAGCCTCTGCAGGCGGTTGCGCAGGACCTTGTGGTAGTCGCGGCCGCGGGCATACATCGAGATCACCGCCTCGCCGGGCCGCGTCAGCCGGGCACGTTCCTGCGCGGGCCAGTCCTCGCCGCGCGACTCGGGCAGGTAGTCCATGCGCGCCGTGATGATGCGGACGGCGCCGGGCTGCAGTTCGGCGGGACGGGCACGCTTCATGCCGTGCGCGGCCATGTAGCCCATGCTGCCGTGGAAGCCGGCCTCCAGCCAGGCGCGCAGGCCCTGCTCGGCGTCGCCGAGGTCGACCTCGGCGACGCCGATCTGTGAGAATCCCAACTCGCGCGCCCAGCCCTCGAGGCGCCGCAAGAGAGCGACCTTCGCGGGATCCTCCCCGACCTCATGACGCAGTTGCAACATCCGACGATTCTAGGAACTTCGCAGGCCGAGTGGCCCGACGAGCCCGCGTGCGCGCGTGACGCGGGCCAGCTCGCGCGCGCGGCCGCGCTGCGCGACGCGTTCGTCGAGCTGGACGGCCCGCTGGGCGCCGGCAAGACGACCTTCGTGCGCCACCTGCTGCACGCGCTGGGCGTCGAGGGCCGCATCAAGAGCCCGACCTACGCGGTCGTCGAGACCTACGAGCTGGCCCACGTCGCCATCTCGCACTTCGACTTCTACCGCTTCGACGACCCGCAGGAATGGGAGGACGCCGGCCTGCGCGACCTGTTCGGCGCGCCCGGCCTGAAGCTGGTCGAATGGGCAGAGAAGGCCGAGCCGCTGCTGCCCGTGCCCGACCTGCGCGTGACGATCACGCCACACGACGATGGCATTCGACGCGTCCGGTTCGATGCGATGACCCCGATCGGCCTGCAATTGCTCGACAATCTTCGTTCATGAAGCGTAGAGACCTGCTGCGCGGCGGCAGCCTCGTGCTGTGCCTGCGCGCCACCGACCTTGCGTTCGGCGCCAGCATCGTCGCCGTCCGCATCTGGCCCGCGGCCGACTACACCCGCGTCACCATCGAATCCGACGAGCCGCTGCAGGCGCGCAACTTCCTGGCCGCCGACCCGAACCGGCTCGTCGTCGACATCGACAACCTCGAGCTGAGCCCCGCCCTGCGCGACATGGTCGGCAAGGTGCGGTCCGACGACCCGTACATCGCCGGCGTGCGCGTCGGCCAGAACCAGCCGCGCGTCGTGCGGCTGGTGCTCGACCTCAAGCAGGCCGTCGCGCCGCAGCAGTTCACGCTCGCGCCCGTGGCCGCCTACCAGCACCGGCTGGTGTTCGACCTCTATCCGGTGCGGGAACAGGATCCGCTGCTCGCGCTGCTGCGCGACAAGGAACAGGCCGAACAGCACGCCGCCAAGGAGGTGCAGGACGCGCTCGGCGAGTTCATCGGCCGCATCCCGCGCGGCGCCAGCGCGCCGACGCTGCCGGGCACCGACCTCGCGGCGATACCCCCGCCCGTAAGCGGCTCCGCGCCGCGCGTGGCCGAGGCCGGCTCCGCGGCCCGCGGCGGCGTCGAGGCCGCCACCCAGGCCCCCTTCGCCGCGCGCCCGCTCACGCCCGAGGAGCGGCGCAAGGTCGACCGCCTGCTGGTCATCGCGATCGATCCCGGCCACGGCGGCGAGGACCCCGGCGCGACCGGCCCCACGGGCCTGCACGAGAAGGACGTCGTGCTCGCCATCGCGCTGCAGCTGCGCGAGCGCCTGAACGCCAAGCCCGGCGTGCGCGTGCTGATGACGCGCGACTCCGACTTCTTCGTGCCGCTGGGCGAACGCGTGAAGAAGGCCGAGCGCGTGCAGGCCGACCTGTTCGTCTCCATCCACGCCGACGCGTTCTTCACGCCCGAGGCGCGCGGCGCCTCGGTGTTCGCGCTGAGCCAGGGCGGCGCCTCGAGCGCCGCGGCGCGCTGGATGGCCAACCGCGAGAACCACTCCGACGCCGTGGGCGGCGTCAGCGTCAAGGTCAAGGACGCCCAGGTCATGCGCGCCATGCTCGACATGAGCACGACGGCGCAGATCAAGGACAGCCTGCGCGTCGGCGACGAGGTGCTGTCGCGCATCGGCAAGGTCGGCAAGCTGCACCGCGGCCAGGTCGAGCAGGCCAGCTTCGCGGTGCTCAAGGCGCCGTCCATCCCGTCCATCCTGGTCGAGACGGCCTTCATCTCGAACCCGCAGGAAGAGGACAAGCTGCGCGATCCCGACTACCGCACCAAACTGGTCGAGGCGCTGTTCACGGGGATCGATCGGTACTTCGCGAAGAATCCGCCGATTGCGAGGCATCGGGATCTGTAGACCGCTTTGTCATCGTCGAACTATCGGATGGGTGTTCCACCAAGCCTGCCGATAGCCGCTGGCCCGATTCCTCACCTGGCCCATGCAGCGCGTGCTTCTTCGAGGCATCGCCAAACAAGCTCGACAGGAACTCGCCTATCGACGACCTCCTTCTTCGGATACTCGAGCTCGAATTCAACTCCGTCACGAGGCCCCCTGACTCGATTCGAGACCGGCCCTCATGAGGTTCCGCCAGCGCTTGCCGCCGCGCACGAGCTTTGGCAGGCGATCGCTGAAGCCAGGGCCAACGAGAAAAAGGCGGCCTGGTGACATATGTGGATTTCCGCCTTGCGCTTCGACAGCGAAGCCCCGCCAATCAAGATGTCCTGACAGAACCCAGGCGCGCGCCTCGACGAAATCCCATCTAGGTCACGACGGTTCAAGTGGATGGACGTTCCCGCGCCTCCTGCCTTTCGCAGGCTACCCAGGCAAGATGCGCACGGCGGCTTGACCTATAACCCTCTATCGCGGCAATCGCGTTTGCAAGACCCCATGTCCGGCAGCAAGCACGTCAGCAATCCGACTTCCAAAGCGGCAGACCTCGACGCGTCGCCGGACGGGACTGATTTGCGAAGCTTCAGGCATGGCCTGATTGGCGCCAACGTCGCGGTACTCGTCATCCTGTTTGCAACGGTGAGCTTTGCACTGTCGTCGAGTTTCCAAGCCTACGCGGCAAGCAGCCAGCAACACGCGAAAAATCTCACGCAATCGCTCAGCATGGGCCTGATTGCCGAGATCAAGCAGATCGACAACGCGCTCCAGACCGTCGCGCAGGAGCTGAGTCGATCCGAACATGACGCGGGACATGGTGAATTCGCCATAAACAGAATCGTGGGCGAGCAACATCTGCTCCTTCCACAAGTGGCTGCGATCCGTGTCGTCGACCCCCACGGGCTCGTGTTGAATCGCGAAGGCTCGGGCGTGCTCACGGTCGCGGATCGCGACTTTTTCCGTTTGGCACGCCAGTCTCCGGGCACGCTGGCGATTTCCGAGCCGCAGCGCATCGGGAGCGTGCCGCATTGGGGCATCGTGCTGGCGAGAGCCCGGATCGATGCCGCAGGCCAGTTCGCCGGTGTCGTGTATACGGACATTTCCACGGCGCATCTCGTCGACCAGTTCGACGACATGTCGTTGGGTGACCGCGGAGCCGTATCGTTGCGCTCCGACTCGCTGCGACTGATCGCTCGCTTCACCGAAGGCGCCAAGGAGCCAGAGTCGAGCCTGGGATCCTCTAGCGTCTCGCGACCACTCCTCGACGCCCTTTCGCTCGACCCAAACCAGGGTGTGTTCATGGCGAGGACAGCAATCGACGGCATCGAGAGGACGAACGCGTACCTTCGAATTCGAGACTATCCGCTGTATCTGATCGTCGGACTGGCGACCAGGGAAGCCTATGCCCCGTGGAAGTTCCAGGTCTACGGGATGCTGAGCTTGGCGCTGATGCTCGAGGTCGTCGTGATCGGATTGTCAGCACGACTCCTGAAGGAACAGCGCCGCCAATCGCGCTCGCATCAGGAAATCGTTCGCCTGGCGGCGGAACGAGAAATCCTGGTCGACAACGAACTCGTCGGGATGCTCAAGCTTTCGGAGCGTCAGGAAGTCTGGCACAACCGCGCGCTTTCCAACCTCTTCGGATACGGCCCGAGCGAATTGTCGGGCAGGTCGGAGCGCGTGCTCTATCCCGACGACGACTCGTACAACAGCGTCGGATTGGCGGCCCACGCGCATCTGACCGAGGGACATCACTACCGGAACCAAGTCAGGATGCTCCGCAAGGACGGGCGCCAGATCTGGGTTGACCTCAGTGGGAGCCAATTGCCCGATGGCACCTCTCTCTGGTTCATGATTGACGTCACGGCGGTGATGGAGAACGAGGAGAAGGCCCGCCACCAGGCGACGCACGATGCACTCACGGAGCTGCCGAACCGCCAGCACCTCCTCGAACACCTTGAACGCCTGCTCGCGCAGGCCGGACAGCAAGCGCAGTCGCTTGCCGTCTGCTACATCGATCTCGATGGATTCAAGGACGTCAACGATACACACGGCCACGCTGCAGGCGATCGACTGCTGAGAGAAGCCGCGAGCCGAATTGGCGCCACCGTCCGGGAAACCGATATCGCAGCCCGTCTGGGTGGGGATGAATTCGTCGTGGTTCTGTACGGCGTGCACTCAGAGTTGGAAGTCGCGATTGCACTGGACCGCCTGATCAAGCGTCTGTCCGAGCCCGTTGGCATTCGCGAAGGTGCCTTTGCGACGGTTGGAGCAAGTATCGGAGTTACGCTATACCCGCAGCATGGCAACAGCGCCGGCGAACTGTTGTCCCGGGCCGACGAAGCCATGTATAGCGCCAAGCGCAGTGGCAAGAGCAGGTTTGCGTTCTGGCATGACGACAAGCTGCGCGAGTACGCGTAGCCTCAGGAACAGGATCGCTATTCAAGAGCCCAAGAGCCAGGCCGACCGACGACGTATGGGATGAACCGCGAACCTGATCAGCTCCGCGATGATCGAACTTCAGTTTCCATTCGGATCAAGTGCGCTTCCCTGCGCGGTCAAATACGGCTGCTACGGCATGTCGAGTACCGGTCCGGTCGGAGCCAGGTCGGACGTATTGTTGATGACGCCGGACAGATTGCCTGGAGACCTCTAGCCATGCTGCAGACACCGTTTCGATTGCTGATCCTGTCTTTGATTTTTTGGAGCGGTGTCGCAGAGAGCGCACCGCCTTTACGCGTCGTCTACCCGGCGACCGAATCGAGAACCGACACCCGCTTTGATGATCTGAAGGAAATCCTCAAGACGGCGCTCGACGAGACCTTGACTACCGACGGCCCCTACACGCTGGCCGCGAGCAGTCGGTACGTGAACGAGGCGCGCTACCTCGCGGAGATCCGCGATGGCGGCGGCGAAGCGAACGTTGTCTGGAGCTCGACGTCCGCGCAAAAGGAAAGTCAGCTGCTGCCCATCCGTTTCGAGCTTCGCAAGGGGTTGCTCGGGTATCGCGTTGCGCTGATCGATCAGCGTCGTCAGAAGGAATTCGATCGCGTGGCGACCTTCGCTGACCTGAAGAAGTTGACGATCGGGCAGGGAATCGGCTGGGGAGACGTCGCTGTCTATCAGGCCGCGGGCATGAAAGTCACAACGGCGCCGTACGAGGACCTCTTCCGCATGGTGGCCAACGATCGCTTCGACCTGTTTCCGCGCGGCGTCGGTGAGGCCTTCCGTGAGCGTGCAGCCCATCGAGGCGACGTGCCGGACCTGTCCGTGGAGCGCGGCCTCCTTCTGTACTACCCCTGGCCGTACTACTTCTTCTGCAATCGCAAGGACACCGCGTTGGCGGACCGGATCGAGCGGGGACTGAAGCGGATGCGCGCCGATGGCAGCTTC
>DASQCX010000208.1:0-3852 GCA_035634455.1 Burkholderiaceae bacterium | reverse complement strand
CGTCGACGCCCGCGCGAGGCGGGCGTCGACGAGGCGCGGTGCGCGACTACGCGACGACCAGCGTGATGACCGCGCTGCCGGTCGCGCCGTGCGTGTCGTGCGCCGTGACCGTCACGCGGTAGGTGCCCTTGGTCGACACCGTGCCGCTGAGCATGTTGCCGGCCAGCGTCAGGCCGCTCGGGGCGCCGCTCATCGTGTAACTGAGCGCGTCGCCGTCGGCGTCCCTGGCCGCGACGCGGGTCGCGAAGTACGCGCCGGCCTTCTCGGACAGCGTCGCCGCCGTCACCGTCGGGGCGGTGTTGGTCGAGGTCCCGGTCGTCGTCGCGGCCGTCGTGGTCGACGCGCCGGCCAGTGCCTGGAACAGCTGCGACGCATTGGGCGAGCCCCAGCCGGTGGCCTGGTCGTAGCCCGTGCCCGCGCGGCAGGTGGCGCAGGTGCCGTTGGTGCCCTCGACGACGTCGTGCAGCGACGCGGCGTAGGTGCCCGGCACCGCCGCGATCGACTTGTAGAGCGCCGTGTGGACGTCGCCCAGCGCCGCCTTCGAGCTGGCGGCGCGGATGGCGTTGGCCACGGCGACGAGGCCCGCCCACTGCGGCGCGGCGATGCTGGTGCCGCCGTACGCGCTCCAGACGGTGCTGGCGCCGGGCAGCGTCACGGCGACGTACTCGCCCGTCATCGGGCTGGCGTTGAAGGCGACGTCGGGCACCGCGCGGCGCGCGAGCGCGCTGCCGCCGGCCGGCGTCACGCCGCTCTGCCACGACGGCAGGGCCATGTAGGCGCTCATGCCGCCGCCGGTGCCGGCCCAGGCCACCTCGATGCGCGATCCCGTGGTCGAGACGTTCGTCGACGTGCCGCCCACCGCCAGCACCTTCGGCGATACCGCCGGCCACAGGACCTGCGCGCCGGAGTCGCCGGCCGCGGCGACGAAGGTCATGCCGGTGCCGGCGAAGTACGAATCGACGGTCGACGCCCAGGAGGCCTCGGTCGCGCCGAAGCTCATCGACACCACGCCCGGCCCCAGCTTGGTGGCCAGCGAGTTGGCGTAGAGGATGGCGTTGGACATCGCGCTCGGCATCTCGATCAGCACGATGCGCGCGAGCGGGGCGATGGCGTGCGCCCATTGGACGTCGAGCTTGCTCTCCGGCGCCCAGGTGGCGTTGTAGGCCGGCGCGGTGGCGGTGACGGCGCCGCCGGTGGCCGAATAGACCTGTGCGAAGGTGCAGTTCGACGGCGGCGTCGCCAGCTTGGCATTGCTGGTGATCGAAACCTTGGTGCAGGCCGGCAGGCCGAACTTGGCCGAGAACGCGTTCAGGTCGGACAGCGCCGTGCTGTCGTGGTAGGCGTCGACGAGGTAGATCGTCTGGCCGGCGCCGAGTGCGGCCTTTTGCGCGGCGGTCAGCGTGGCACCGGCGGCCGGCAGCGCGGACAGGCCATAGGCGGCGCGGATCTGGGCCGGCGTGAAGACGCGGCCGGTGATGCTGGTCGTCAGCGGCGTCGTCGTCTCGCCGCTGGCCGCGGCGGCGCGCGCCCGGGCGCGCTCGGCGATGTGCTGGATCAGCGTGTCGCGCGACAGGCGCGCGGTGTCGAGGTCGGCGGCGTCGGCATCGACGGTGAAGGTCTTCGGCGCGGACAGCGCCGAGCTGTTGGTGCCGCCGGCGTCGGCGTCGGACGGCTCGTCCAGCAGGGCCGGGGCCATGTGGTACGAGGGCTGGACTGCGGCGGCTGCCAGGGCCGCGGCGACGCCGCTGTCGAGCGCGCCGGTGTCGGCGCCGGTCTGGGAGGCTGTCGTGGCCGCGTCCGGGGCGGCGGCGGACTGCGCCTGGGTTTCGGGGCTGGCGCCTCCGCCGCAAGCCGCGAGGCTGGCGAGCAGGACGGCGGACAGGGCGAGGGCGGGGTTGGCCTTGCGGGCCGGGGCGAGACGATTCAAGACCGATCCTTCGATGATGCTGTGGTCATCGGCGGTCGGCGCGGACGAGATGCGCCAGTGCCCGCAAAGGCATCCGGGACAGCACGCCAGCACGCCGGACACGCCGGGTGTGGACAAGCAGCAGGACCTTGGAGGAGGACCAGCCGCCAGGCGCTGTTGGGTCGACGCGGGCGTTCAGGCCGGCGTATCGAGTCAGAGCAGCGAGTGCGTCGCGTTCGAGAAAATATCGAGCCCGACAGGAGGGTTGCCGCTTTGCAACGGCCAGCGAATATTACCGAAGCATCTACTCGACATTATTGAAAGATGCAACAAGGTGCAGCTGGGCAGTATTTCGGAACTTTGTTACGTTCGTCACGCTGCGGCCGAGCGGCATTTGTCGAAATTGAACGACCGTTCAGGGTCGTCGAGTAGGGATCCGTCAATCTGGCGGCAAATATTGTTGCCGGCGGGCCACGATTCATCTGGACAGTTTTTGGCCTGCCTTCGAAATATCTCACGAATAACAAGGTCAGCAGGCCGCGCGACGGCTGCGGAGGCCGGTGCGCGGGACGATCACGCCCCGCAAACCCGCATGCCCAGGGGGCTGGCGGCCATTCGAATGTCCGCGGCTTGCATTTGCCGATGGCTTTGGAATCCCTGAATCGAATGGGATCGTGGCCCATATGATTTGCGTCGATATCGAGGGTGCGCTAACTTGATTACTGCTGCTCGATGGCGATGGATTCCTGCCTTGCGAACCGGAAATGACCTGCAGCGGGACTTGAATGCCTAACCAGCCGCTCCAGCGACGAATCGACATATGGCCGAGCAGAAATGCATCGAAATTGCATCGCGCACCCGGGAAACGGTCGCCAGGATGGGTAGGTGAAAACGATATGTCGCTGATCGACGACGGCGGGAATGGCGGTTGCAATGGTTTACACGCAATTCGCCCGTTAGCTCGGCCATATTCCCTCACCGCTAGGAGAAGAGTTTCATGAAATTGAATACAACCCTCGTCCTGATCGCGCTGGCTTTCGCCGGCGGGACGGCTTCGGCCGCCACGGTCGGACAGTTCACCACGCTGCCCGACATGACCACGTCGGCCAACCCGACGGTCGGTCCGACCGGCGCGGCCGCCCACGGCACCTTCGCCGCGGCGGGGCCGATCGATGTCGTCTACAACTTCAACATCGCCGACGTCTCCGACCTGTGGACGTATGCGAAGGAGTTCGAGGCGCTGGACGTGTCGATGAACCCGGCCAGCTTCACGCTGTACACCGGCACCTCGGACGGCACCGCCGCCACCGCGGGGTCGCAGGTGGGCTCGACGTTCTCGTTCGCCGGCGGTGACGCGATCACCACGACGTACTCGAACCTGGCCGCCGGAAACTACTACTTCGAGGTCACCGGCGCGGCCACTGGCGCGCTGGGGGCGGACTACGACCTGTCGATCCAGGCCAACGCGCCGGGCACGCCGCTGCCGTCGGTCCCCGAGCCCGCCAACATGGCGCTGCTCGCCGCCGGGCTGGGCCTGGTGGGCATCATGGCCAAGCGCCGCTCGCGCCAGCAGTAGGCGGCACGATCGTCGGCGCCGCGGCGCCGGCTTCACGGAAAAAGCAGCCTCGGCTGCTTTTTTCTCGCCCGTGCCCGGCGTCTCAGGGTGCCAGCGGCGCGATCGCCTGGGCGACGGCGCGGGCGCTGAGATCCTCGGCCTGCATCGGGTGCATCGCCCGCGCGACGTCGGCGCGCCGCTTCGGGTCGCCGAGCACGGCCCAGTTGTCGGCGATCGCGTGCAGCAGCTCGTCGGTGAGCTTGTCGAGCTTGGGGCGTGTCACCGTGGCCAGGTCCGGCGCGCCGGCGAACTCGCCGCGGCGGAACACGTCCCAGCCCTGGAACAGCTCGTTCTGCGCCGTCTTGGACGCCTCGATCTGCGCGCGGAAGAA
>DASQCX010000207.1:0-11972 GCA_035634455.1 Burkholderiaceae bacterium | reverse complement strand
CGGCGCACCAGCTCGGCGCCGCGGTAGTGGTAGATGCGCGAGTCGCCGGCGTGCACCGTGAAGGCCTGGCGGTTGGGCATCACCAGGAAGGCGGCCAGAGTGCTGTGCGGCTCCTCCTCGGCGGTGATGGCCGTGAGCTTGATCATCAGGTGCGATTCCACGACGAGGCTGGTGAGCATCTGCGGCGGGTCGTCGCGCGCCGGCGAGAAGCGTTCGAACACCTGGCGCGCGGTCATCACGACCTGGTCGGCCGCCGTGCGCCCGCCGCTCTTGCCGCCCATGCCGTCCGCGACCAGCCCCAGGGCGCACCCGGGGATGCGCGGGTGCACCAGCAGCTCGATCTGGTCCTGCTGGTAGGCGCGGTCGCCCTTGTGCAGGCCCGTCGAGGCCGAAATGCGGAAGCCTTGCGTGGTCGTGTTCATGACCGCCAATATAAACTGTGATCGCCCCCGCCGACGGGCACCTGCCATGAACGAATCCCTGCACTCCCCACAACGACACCTGATCGAGCTGCGCATGGCCCATGCCGAGCTCGACCAGCTGATCGACGCCGCGGGCGAGCAGGGCGGCGTCGACGAGCTGGCCCTCAAGCGCCTGAAGAAGCGCCGTCTCGCGTTGCGGGACCAGATTTCGCAGCTCGAGGCCGAACTGTCCCCCCCGGAAAAAGCGTGAACGAAGGTCAAGAGGACGCGGCACCAGCCCTGGTGCAGGCCGTGCTGCGCGCGCTCTCGGCCGACGGCCCGCTGGCGCGCGAGGACGACGCCTACCTGGAGCGCGCGGGCCAGCTGAGCATGGCCGGCGCGGTCGCCCAGGCCATCGCCGACAGCGCGACGCTGGTCGTCGAGGCGGGGACCGGCGTCGGCAAGACCTTCGCCTACCTGGTGCCGCTGCTGCTGGCCGGGCGCCGGGCGCTGGTCAGCACCGCCACCAAGAACCTGCAGGACCAGCTCTTCTACCGCGACCTGCCGCGCCTGACCGAGGCGCTGGGCGTGCCGCTGTCCACGGCGCTGCTCAAGGGCCGCGCCAGCTACCTGTGCCCCTATCGCATGGAGCGCGCCCGCAGCGAGGCGACCTTCGCCGACCGGATGGCGATCCGGGCGCTGGCGCGCATCGAGACCTGGGCGCAGTCCACCGTCAGCGGCGACCTGAGCGAGCTCGAAGGCCTGGACGAGCGCTCCGAGGTCATCCCGCTGGTGACGTCCACGCGCGAGAACTGCCTCGGCAGCGAATGCCCGAAATTTGCGGTCTGCCCGGTGATGAAGGCGCGGCGCGAGGCGATGGCGGCCGACGTCGTCGTCGTCAACCACCACCTGTTCTTCGCCGACATGGCGCTGCGCGAGGGCGGCGTGGCCGAACTGCTGCCGTCGGTGGACGTCGCGGTGTTCGACGAGGCGCACCAGATGGTCGACATCGGCGTGCAGTTCCTCGGCCAGACGCTGGCCACCGGCCAGGCGATCGACCTCGCGCGCGACCTCGTCGGCGCCGGCCTGCAGCAGGCGCGCGGCCTGGCGCCGTGGACGGAGCTGGCCGCGCGGCTGGAGCTGCTGGCGCGCGAGCTGCGCCTCGCGGCCGCGGGCCCGCACGCGCATGCGCGCGGGGGCGGCACCGGCAGCACGCGCCGGCCGTGGGAGCAGGTCGAGGCCGAAGGGCTGTTGCCGGACGCGCTGGCGGCACTGGCGGCGCACTGCGCGCAGCTCGTCGAGACGCTGGAGCCGCTGCAGGAGATCGGCCCCGACTTCACCAGGCTGCGCGGCCGCGCCGACGCCTGCCGCAGCCTGTGCGTGCGCTTCCAGGACGCGGCGCCCGAGGGGCAGGTGCGCTGGGTCGACCTGACGACGCACCAGGCGCGGCTGGTCGAGTCGCCGCTGGACATCGGCGGCCCGCTGAGCCTGCAGCGCGAGGCGGCGCCGCGCGCGTGGATCTTCACGTCGGCGACGCTGGGCGACGACGCCGAGCTCAGCTGGTTCTCCGAGCCCGCCGGCCTGGCCGACGCGCGCAAGCTGCGCGTCGACAGCCCGTTCGACTACCAGGCCAACTCCTGCGTCTACGTGCCGCCGCGCTTCGCGGCGCCGGCCGACGCGCACCACGCCGAGAGCGTGGGCCGCGCCGCCGCCCACTGCGCCGCCGCGCTGCGCGGGCGCACCTTCGTGCTGACGACGACGCTGCGCGCCATGCGCTCGGCCGCCGACGCGCTGCAGGCCGAGCTCGCCAAGCTGGGCGCGTCGCTGGAGGTGCTGGTGCAGGGCACGCTGCCCAAGCGCGCGATGCTGGAGCGCTTCGCGCGCGGCGGCTGCGTGCTGGTGGGCTCGCAGAGCTTCTGGGAAGGCATCGACGTGCCCGGCGACGCGCTGCAGTGCGTGCTGATCGACAAGCTGCCGTTCCCGCCGCCCAACGACCCGCTGATCGAGGCGCGCGTCAAGCGCCTGCAGGCGCAGGGCCGCGACGCGTTCAACGACTGCTTCGTCGCCGAGGCCGCGGTGTCGCTGAAGCAGGGCGCGGGGCGGCTGATCCGCACGGTCAACGACCGCGGCCTGCTGGTGATCTGCGATTCGCGCCTGCGCACCGCGCGCTACGGGCAGCGGCTGATCGCCGCGCTGCCGCCGATGCGCCAGCTGGAGGACGGCGGCCAGGCGCTGGAGTTCCTGCGCCAGCTCGCGTTGACCCACGACGACTGACGTCGGCGGGTTTCGTGCGGCTAGCCCGCCCTACGTCACCATGAACAAGGGCCGCGATCGCGGCCCTTGTTCATCGATGCGGCAGGCTGGTTTTCACCAGAACTTCCACCAGTGCTTTTGCGGCGCGGCCTCGTTGAAGTCGCTGTTCGGGAAGTTCTTGTCCAGCACGCGCTGGGCGTCGTCTCGCAGCTGCGTCAGGCCCAGCTTGTCGTAGGCCTGGGCCATGATGGACAGCGCCTCGGCGGTGGAGGCGGTCTGCGGGAACTCGAGCACCGACTCCTTGGCGCGGTTGGCGGCGGCTACGTAGGCCGAGTGGCGCATGTAGAAGGCGGCGACGCGCACTTCGTACTCGGCCAGCATGTTGACGGTGAAGTCCATGCGCAGGCGCGCGTCGGCCGAGTACTTGGAGTCGGGGAACTGCTCGGTGAGCTGCTTGAACGACTGGTAGGACTCGCGCGCGGCGGCCTGGTCGCGCTCGGCCAGCTTCTGGCCGCTGAGCGTGCCGAGGAAGCCGAGGTCGTCGTTGAAGTTGATGATGCCGCGCAGGTACAGCGCGTAGTCCAGCGCCGGGCTGGACGGGTGCAGCTTGATGAAGCGGTCGATGGTGGCCAGCGCCTGCACCTTGTCGGCCGTCTTCCAGTACAGGTAGGCCAGCTCCAGCTGCGCCTGCTGGGCGAGAATGGAGCCTGCGGCCTTGCCCTCGATGCGGTCCAGCGACTTGATCGCGCGGTCGTAGTCGGCGCCTTCGACGTCGTCCATCGCGTCGGCGTAGAGCTTCTCGACCGGCGTGGCGGCGTCCTTCTCGGCCTGGGAGGTGCCGCAGGCCGCGAGGGCGGCGGCGAACGCGATCGGTGCCAGGAACGTGGCGATGCGGCGGGTGGCGATCGAGAAGGTCATTGGCTTGGGCTGCGCTGCGGCACTGGAGCCGCGTACATGGAAAGAAACCCTGGAATTATATGAGCAGTGCCCCCACAGACTTCGACGCGGACCAGCGGCCCGACGAGGTCGAACCCGGCGACGAGACCTCCGAGATCCGCGCGCACGCCGTCACGCTGGAGCAGCACGGCGAGCGGCTGGACAAGCTGCTGACGAGCATCGCGCCCGAGTTTTCGCGCGCCCATCTTCAGGGCCTGGTCGCCGACGGCCGCGTGCAGGTCGACGGTAAAGTTTCGTCAACGTCCTCCGCCAAGGTGAAGGCGGGGATGCGCGTGCAGGTCGAGCTGGTGCGTCCGGCGCACGAACTGGCGTTCAAGCCGGAGACCATCCCGCTGAACATCGTCTACGAGGACGAGCACGTGCTGGTCGTCGACAAGCCGGCCGGCCTGGTGGTGCATCCGGCGGCGGGCAACTGGTCGGGCACGCTGCTCAACGGCCTGCTCGCGCGCGACCCGGCCGCCGTCGCGCTGCCGCGCGCCGGCATCGTGCACCGACTCGACAAGGACACTTCCGGCCTGATGGTGGTGGGCCGCACGCTGCCGGCCGTCACGGGCCTGATGCGCGACATCGCCGCGCGCGTGGTCAGCCGCAAGTACCTCGCGCTGGTGCACGGCCGGCTCAAGCTCGACCAGGACTCCATCGAGGCGCCGATCGGCCGCGACCCGAAGGTGCGCGTGCGAATGGCGGTGATCCACACGGGCAAATGGGCGAAGACGGACATCGACCTCGTCGCCTACGACCAGGGCATCGGCGCCGTGCGCTGCACGCTGCACACCGGGCGCACGCACCAGATCCGCGTGCACCTGGCGTTCCGCGGCCACCCGCTGGTGTCCGATGAGCTCTACGGCGGCCGCCCCGCGCTGGGCATGGCGCGCCAGGCGCTGCACGCGGCGCACCTCGCGTTCAAGCACCCGATCACCGGCGAGCCGCTGCGCTTCGATTCCGCGCCGCCGGCGGACTTCCAGCAGGCCTGGGCGCAGATCGTCGGCGACGACCTGCTGGAGGACTTCGACGACGCCGACGACGGCGCGCTCGAATAGGCGGGGAAACTCCGGACGCGGTCACGCGGGATATCCGGCGGCAGGCGCGAGCCATTGCGGTTACAATGGGCCATTCCCCCTCCAACCCGTGAGTGCGTGACCCGCCGTGAAGGCGCCCGGTGACGCGTCGGCCGGAGCCGGGAATGGGGCGATTCCACCGCGCAATGGGCTGAGCCAGCCTGCCGGCCCCGCTAGACATTGGAACCTGTCCCTGAACACGCGGTCGCGCATGATGGCCTGCGCCTCGAAGGATGGCGTCGCCGCGCGGTACCGAACCCGGTCTTTCCATTGGCCTGCGCAAGCAGGCGGATACCCGCCAATTCTTCGATGAATACCCAGGATGCCAAGCGCGTTCTCGAAACCGCGCTGATCTGTGCCAATCAGCCGCTGCCGATGCGAGCGATCCGCAGTCTGTTCGATGACCAGATCGGCACGGACACGCTGCGCGCCATGCTCGACGAGCTGGTGCGCGACTGGAGCGGCCGCGGCGTCGAGCTGGTCTCGATCGCGTCGGGCTGGCGCTTCCAGAGCCGCCCCGAGCTGCGCGAGTTCCTCGATCGCCTGCACCCCGAGAAGCCGCCCAAGTACTCGCGCGCCGTGCTCGAGACGCTGGCCATCATCGCGTACCGCCAGCCGGTCACGCGCGGCGACATCGAGGACATCCGCGGCGTGATGGTCGGCAGCCAGATCATCAAGCAGCTCGAGGATCGAGGCTGGATCGAGGCGATCGGCCATCGCGACGCGCCCGGCCGCCCCTCGCTGTTCGCCACCACGCGCCAGTTCCTCGACGACCTGGGCCTGGCCAGCCTCGACCAGCTCCCCACGCTGGAAGGCGGCCTGCCGCCGTCCGACGCGCTGGCCGACCTGCAGCCCAGCCTGCTGGGCGAGGTGCAGGGCTCGCTGGAGCTGGCGCCGACGCTCGAGGACGGCAGCGAGCGCGAGCCTGCCGGGCAGGATGGCGCGGCGGTCGACGAGGCTGTGGCGGCGTCTGCCGATGCGGTCGTGGCCGTCGAGGTCTCGGCCGAGTCCGAACCCGCCGTCGAGAACGTCGAGGAACCTGCCGAGGACGACGAGCTCGACGCCGTCGGCTACGAAGCCGCGACGCCGGCCGAGGTGCCGCCCACGCCGCCCGTCGAGGCGCCCGTGCACCCCGAGCCGACGCTGGCCCACGCCGAGGCCGCCCAGGCCGCGCGCCAGGCCGACGCGATCGCGGCGGCCATCGCCGCCGACCACGCGCACGCGGCCCAGCTGGCCGCGCAGAACCCCCCCACCCCTACCGCGCCGCCCGAAGGCGGCCACGCGCCCGGATCGTCCGGCGCGCCCGAATCACCCGAAGACCACTGAAACAAGGTCCGCTGCAATGAGTCCCGATACCCCGGATGTGACGCCCGAGAACGCGTCGGCAGACGTGAACGCCACCGAATCCGCGACGCCCGCGGCGAAGAAGCCGCGCGCCCCGCGCAAGACCGCGGCGCAGAAGGCCGCCGAGGCCGCCGCCGGCGAGACGCCCGCGGCCGACGCCGAGGCCGCCGCGCCCGCGGCCCCGCGCAAGCGTGCGCGCAAGGCGGCCGAGCCCGTCGAGGCCGGCGCCGACGCGCCGGGCGCGCCGGTGGCCGACATGGCGCCGGCCGGCGAAGCGCCGGAAGTGCGCGAACCGCGCCCGTCGCGCGCCCGCCGTTCCGCGGCGGGCGCCGAGGACGCGTCCCCGGCCGCCGAGGCCGTCGCTGCGTCGGGTGACGAGGCTTCGCGCCAGGCCGCGCAAGGCGAGGACGCGGGCGACCGCGGCGATGCCGAAGGCGGCGAGGGCGGTGACGGCGAAGGCCGCGAGGGCCAGGGCGAAGGCCGGCGCTCGCGCAGCCGCCGTCGTCGTCGCGGCCGCCGCGGCGGCGGTGGCGACGAGGCGTCCGGCCAGCGCGCGGAAGGCGCCGAGGGCGACGACGAGGCCGACGGTGACGGCGACGCCGGCGAGGAGGGCGGCGAGGGCCGTCCGCCGCGTGGCGAGCGCGGCCCGCGGCCCGAGCGCGGCAACCGTCTGGTCGTCGAGTTCTCGACCGCCGACGTGTCCGACACCTTCGCCGGCGTGCTGTCCGGCGACTACGACAACGAGCCCGAGCTGGCCGAAGGCGAGAGCGCCATCCCGGCCAAGCGCGTGCTGGCCGCCGAGCCCGACGCGCCCAAGCTGCACAAGGTGCTCGCGCAGTCGGGCATCGGCTCGCGCCGCGACATGGAGCAGGTGATCGCCGACGGCAAGGTCACCGTCAACGGCGAGGTCGCCCACACGGGGCAGCGCATCTCGTTCGGCGACGAAGTGCGCGTCGCCGGCCGCGTGGTGAAGCTGCGCATCGCGCCGCCGCCTGCGCGCGTGATCGCGTACCACAAGCCCGCCGGCGAGGTCGTCACGATGGACGACCCCGAGAAGCGCCCCACCGTGTTCCGCCGCCTGCCGCGGCTGGCGCACGGCAAGTGGCAGTCGGTCGGCCGCCTCGACATCAACACCGAGGGCCTGTTGCTGTTCACCAACTCCGGCGACCTGGCCAACAAGCTGATGCACCCGCGCTTCGGCGTCGAGCGCGAGTACGCCGTGCGCGTGCTGGGCACGCTGGACCAGGAGTCGCGCGACAAGCTGCTGAGCGGCGTGTCCATCGACGGCCAGGAGGCGCACTTCAAGTCCATCGAGGACGGCGGCGGCGAGGGCGCCAACCGCTGGTACCGCGTCGTCATCACCGAAGGCCGCAACCGCGAGGTGCGCAAGCTGTTCGATGCGGTGGGCATGGCCGTGAGCCGCCTGATCCGCATCCGCTACGGCTCGGTGGTGCTGCCCAAGGGCCTGCGCCGCTCGGTGTGGGTCGACCTCGACGAGAACGACGTGCGCCGGCTGCGCCAGCTCGCCGGCGCCGACAACGGCGGCCAGCAGCAGCGCGGCGACAAGCCCCCGCGCGAGGACGGCGGCCAGCAGCCGCCGCGCGGCGACAGGCCGCAGCGCGGCGAACGCGGCCCGCGCGGCGAGAACGCCCAGCAGCAGCGCGCCAACAACGGCGGCGGCCAGCAGCAACCCAAGCAGCGCGACCGCGGCGGCCGCAACCGCGACCGCGGCGGCCGCCAGGACCAGAGCCCCGCGCCGTTCCGCGAGGCCGGCGACCCGGCCTACATCCCGAACCCGCTGCAGCAGACCTTCGACCGCCGCGCGATCCAGCAGCGCGAGCGTCCCGTGGTCGTCGACTACGACGACGACAGCGACGGCCCGATCGGCCCGATCCCGAACCCGCTGCAGCAGACCTACGACAAGCGCGGCATGTCCGGCAACGCCAATGCCTTCATGAAGGGCGGCAAGGGCAAGCGCGGCGGCGGCGGCGGAGGTGGCGGCGGCGAGAAGCAGCCCGATCCGCTGAAGACGGCCGTCGGCTACATCGGCGCCGACACCTTCATCAAGAAGCTCAACAACCGTGGCGGCGGCGGTGGCCGCGGTGGTCGCGGCCGGCGTTGAACCTCCGGGCGGGAATCGGCTCCCACCTGCGCGAGGTGATTCCATGCCCCCGATTTACTTATCAAAGTCACCCGCCCGGATTAAAATGTCGGGCTTTGCTCGGTTTCACCCCTCTGGAGAATCAAAATGACTGAACGCACCCTCTCGATCATCAAGCCTGACGCCGTCGCCAAGAACGTCGTCGGCCAGATCCTGGCCCGCTTCGAAGGCGCCGGCCTGAAGATCGTCGCCGCCCGCATGATGCAGCTGTCGCAGGCCGACGCCGAGGCGTTCTACGCCGTGCACAAGGCGCGTCCGTTCTTCGGCGACCTGGTCAAGTTCATGATCTCGGGCCCGGTGATGGTGCAAGTCCTGGAAGGCGAAGGCGCCATCCTGAAGAACCGCGACCTGATGGGCGCCACCGATCCGAAGAAGGCCGAGAAGGGCACGATCCGCGCCGACTTCGCCGACTCGATCGACGCCAACGCCGTCCACGGCTCGGACGCCCCGGAAACGGCCGCGAACGAGATCGCGTTCTTCTTCCCCGGCATGCAAGTCCACTCGCGCTGAGCGAGCAAGACCCGGCGCGGATCGCTTCGCGTCGGGCAACCGGAACCTGGCGCGATGACGACTCCCCTCGACAACCTGCTCGACCTCGACCAGTTCGCCCTCAAGGCGTACTGCGAGCGCGTGGGCGAGAAGCCGTTCCGCGCGACCCAGCTGTTCCGCTGGATCCACCATCGCGGCGTCGGCGACTTCGACCAGATGACCGACCTCGCGCGCTCGCTGCGCGCGAAGCTGGCGGGCGTCGCCGAAGTGCGGCCGCTGTCCGCGATCGCCGACAAGACCTCGGCCGACGGCACGCGCAAATGGCTGTTCGACGTCGGCCAGGGCAACGCGGTCGAGACGGTCTACATCCCCGAGGACGACCGCGCCACGCTGTGCATCTCGTCGCAGGCCGGCTGCGCCGTCGGCTGCCGCTTCTGCTCGACGGGCCACCAGGGCTTCAGCCGCAACCTCACGACCGGCGAGATCATCGCCCAGCTGTGGCACGCGGAGCACCAGATGCGCGCCAAGCTCGGCCTGGGCGCCAACGAGCGCGCCATCAGCAACGTCGTGATGATGGGCATGGGCGAGCCGCTGCAGAACTATGCGCAGCTGGTGCCCGCGCTGCGCATGATGCTCGACGACCACGGCTATGGCCTGTCGCGCCGCCGCGTGACGGTGTCGACGTCGGGCGTCGTGCCGATGATCGACCGCCTGCGCGAGGACTGCCCCGTGGCGCTGGCGGTGTCGCTGCACGCGCCGGACGACGCGCTGCGCGACCAACTGGTGCCGATCAACAAGAAGTACCCGATCGACGAGTTGCTGAGCGCCTGCGAGCGCTACCTCGACGCCGCGCCGCGCGACTTCATCACGATGGAATACTGCATGCTCGACGGCGTCAACGACGCGCCGGCGCAGGCCAGGCAGCTCGTGAACCTCGTGAAGAACCGGCTGCCGGTCAAGTTCAACCTGATCCCGTTCAACCCGTTCCCCGAGTCGGGCCTGAAGCGCTCGTCCAACGCCCGCGTGCAGGCGTTCGGCGAGGTGCTGCTGGAGGCCGGGCTCGTCACCACCATCCGCAAGACGCGCGGCGACGACATCGACGCCGCCTGTGGTCAACTTGCGGGCGAGGTGCAGGATCGCACCGACGCCCAGCGTCGCATGACCCGCGCCATCCCGATCGTCGCGGCTGCCCCCGCCGCCGCCGGCAAGCCCGTCGTCCCTCAACCCCTCAAGCAGTGAGTCACGGTCGCATGCATCTCGTTCCAGGGCCCGCCAGTTCGACGCGTTGGATGAGGGCCGCGCTCGCGGCGCTGGGGTTGCTGGCCGGCCTGGCCGGATGCGTGTCGACCGGCGGCCCGCCGCAGCGGCCGCATCGCAACAACGGCGACGACGACCTCACCACGGCGTCCGACCAGACCAACTACGACCGCCTCTACAACACGCGGATGGAGCTGGCGCAGGCCTACTTCGGCCGCAACCAGCCGACCGATGCGCTGGACCAGGTCAAGCAGGCGCTGCAGGCCAAGCCCGACATGCCCGCCGCCTACAGCCTGCGCGGCCTGATCTACGCGTCGCTGGGCGACAACGACAAGGCCGAGGAGAGCTTCCGCCGCGCGATGCAGCTGGCGCCGCACGACGGCGACCTGATGCACAACTACGGCTGGTACCTGTGCCAGCAGCGCCGCTTCGCCGACGCCGACGCCCAGTTCCAGCGCGCGATCGCCGAGCCGAGCTACCGCTCCGTGGCGCGCACGATGCTGGCGGAGGGCGTCTGCCAGGCCCGCGCCGGCAAGCTGGCGGACGCCGAGAAGACGCTGTCGCGCGCCTACGAGCTCGACCCCGCCAACCCCACGACCGCCTTCAACCTGAGCGAGGTGCTCTACCGCAACGGCCAGTACGAGCGCGCCCGCTTCTACATCCGCCGCGTCAACAACCGGCAAGAGCTGGCGAGCGCGCAGTCGCTCTGGCTGGCCGCGCGGATCGAGCACAAGCTGGGCCAGGAGGAGCAGGTCCGGGGCATGGGCGCCCAGCTGCGCAACAGCTTCCCGGACGCGCCGGAGACCGCGCTGTACGAAAAGGGCAGGTTCGATGAATGACGAGCTGACGCCGGGCCCGACGCCGCCTTCCGTGCCCGCGCATCCCGCGGACGGGATGGACGACACCGCGGCGCCCGAGCCGGCCGCTTCCCGCGCCGGCCCGGACACCGAACCGCCGCCGCAAGCCGGCCCGGCCACCGCGGGCGGCACGATCCGCGACGCGCGCCAGGCGCAGGGCATCGATCTCGCATCGCTCGCCGCGATGCTCAAGGTGCCGCTGCGCCGGCTGGAAGCGCTCGAGGACGACCGCCACGACGAGCTGCAGGGCGCCACGTTCGAGCGCGCGCTGGCGCAGGCCGCCTGCCGTGTGCTCAAGATCGACCCCAAGCCGGTGCTGGCGCTGCTGCCGCAGCACGCCGGCAACACGCTCGAGGGCGTCACCGAAGGCATCAACGCGCCGTTCCGCGACGGGCAGGGCGGCGGCTTCGAGCTGCCGGCGCTGATGCGGCCGGTGGGGATCTTCGTCGCCCTCGTGATCCTGGCGGCGCTCGCGCTGTTCTGGGTGCCCGACGGCTGGGTCATGCGCGTCGCGCACCCCTTCATGAACGCGCTGGCCGGCGCCAGTGCGCCTGCGCTGGCTCCCGTCGCCGCGTCCGCCCCGATGACGACGACCACGACGACGGCGCCTGCCGAGCAGCAGGCCGCCAGCGCGACGGCGTCCGCGGCGTCGGCGCCGGCCATTGCCGCCTCGGTGGCGGCGACACCGGCGCCCGGCGCGTCGGGCGGGTCGCTCCCTGCCGTCGAATCGGCCGCGGCCGCCCAGGGCATCGACGAGGTGCTGGCGCACGTGGCCCCCGCGCCCAACATCCCGCTGCAGGTCGTCGCCTCGGCCGATTCCTGGGTCGAGGTCGTCGACGCCCACGGCCGCACGCTGCTGTCGCGCACCGTGGTCGCCGGCGAGACGGTCGGCCTCGACGGCGCGATGCCCATGCGCGTCAAGGTCGGCAACGCGAGCGGCACGCATCTGAAGCTGCGCGGCGACAATGTGGACCTGGCGCCCTGGACGCGCGACAACGTCGCCCGCCTCGAGGTGAAGTGATCCAGCCCAAGAGTTTCCTGCCATGACCGACACCCTCCTGACCCATCCCGACGCCGGCTCGCTGCTGGACGGCGAACCCATTGCCGAGGTCCGGCCCGCCATCCGCCGCACGCGTCAGGCGCGCGTGGCCTGGGGCGGCAACGTCGTCACGGTGGGCGGCGACGCGCCGGTGCG
>DASQCX010000206.1:0-1768 GCA_035634455.1 Burkholderiaceae bacterium | reverse complement strand
CCCGATGCGGCCGCTGGCCGCCGTGGTGGCTGCCGGGCAGGAACTCCATGCAGCCGTTCTCGGCGGTCGCGTCGGTGAGCGCGAGCCACGCCGTCACGTGCACGTACGGGCGCAGCCCGAAATACGTCGCGTCCTGATGCCAGGCCGCGATCGCGGCGCTCTCGGGCTCCTTGATGAACCACGTCGAGGTGTAGACGAGAATGTCCGGGCCGATCAGGTCCTCGACGGCGTCCAGGATCGCGGGATGCCGCGTGAGCGCGTGCACCCACGCCAGCAAGACGTGGGTACGAGACCGGTAACGCGCGACGGGGTCTGCGGTGAGAGGTCCGCCCAGTGTCTCCTCGAAGGCCTCGAGCTGGCGCAGGCTGGCGGCGGCCTCCTCACGTGTGAGCGCGGCGTTGGCCGAGAGGAAGCCGTCGCGCCCGTAGGCGTCGACCTGAGCCGGTGAGAGCTTCTTCGTCATCGGCGTCTACTTCATCCGGTCCTTGATCTTCGCCAGCGCCGCCCGCGCGCACTCCTCGTCGAACTGCCCGCCGGGGGCGCCGCTCACGCCGATCCCGCCGATGGCTATCTCGCCGGCCTTGATCGTGACGCCGCCGACCGCGTAGGTCACGTTGGGCAGCGGCGTCTGCGGCACGGTGGTCGCCGGGTTCTTGCCCATCCGGTCGGCGACCTCCTTGGTGCTGTTCTCCTTGCGCGCCAGGGTGAGCGAGGCAGACGAGTAGGCCTTGTAGAAGGCGTTGTCGAGCGTGTGGATGGGCGCGCCGTCGCCGCGCAAAACCGCCTGCCGCACGCCGTCGAGGTCGACGACGACCGCGGTCACCGTGTAGCCCTTCTGCGCGCAGGCCTTGACCGACTCGCCCACGAGCTCGTTCGCGAGGGCCGCCGACAGCTTATGGGTCATGACCAGACCCGGGGCCGCGGCCTGAGCGAACGTGTCGACCGCCGCGCCGAGCAACAGCGCCGTGAAGAGCGCGAGAGACGCGGCGAGAGCCCGTAGCATGTCGTCCTCCTCAGTGAGGTGTTGGCGCGAATGGTAGCAGATCAGCGGCGCGCCCCGCCCTGGCGCGGCAGCCCGAGGGCGATGAGGAGGCCGAGCGCATTGCTGCCCGCGGAGATCAGGACCGCCGTGCGATAGCTCTGGGTCAGATCGAAGAGCCGGCCGGCGGCGATCGGCAGCACGATCGCCGCCGCACACCAGGCGAGGTAGAGCCGGCTCGCGATCCGGCTGTAGAGCGCGCGTCGCCAGTAGACGGCCACCGCGGCGGCCGTCACGCCCGAGATCAAGCCGTAGCCCACGCCAACGAGCGCGAGCGAGACCACCGACACACGAGGCCCGGGCCACGCGGTCAGCACCACGTTGCCCGCCAGCGCCACGGCGTGTGCGCTGGCGGCCACCGTGGGAATCGTGAGCCAGTCGACCATCCAGCCGCCGCCGAGCCGCGCGACGGCGATCGCCCCGGTGATGAACGTCGTGCCGTAGATGGCCAGCGCCGTGGCGCCGCCGTAGGAGGTGATGATGCCGGCGGCCTGGCTGAGCACCATCAGCCCGGCAGACGCCGCCAGGAAGAAGACTAGGCAGAGCTGCCAGAAGACCAGGCGCCGGCGCTCGTCGGCCGCCGGCGTGTCGGCAGCGCCCGCGACGCCGAGCGTAGCGCCCGATTGCGCCATCAGCCAGGCGCTGAGCGCGCCGGTGGCGCCGAGCACGGCGGCCAAGGCCCAGAGCGCGGCGCGGACGCCGAAGGCGCCGACGCACCAGCCGAAGAAG
>DASQCX010000205.1:0-1610 GCA_035634455.1 Burkholderiaceae bacterium | reverse complement strand
GCCCAGGTGCTGGAAATTGTCCGGCAGCTTGTCGACCACGTGGGTGGCATCGGGGGCCAGTTCGCGGATGCGCTCGATATAGCGCCGGCCCAGCTGCAGATACTCGTCGGTCGAATATGCGGCGAACGCGTCCGGGTATCCGGCGGCGCCCTCCTCGCCGTTCGCGTGCAGGATCTCCGGCAGCCAGGTGAGCTCGCCGGCGCCGTGCACGGTGGGCAGCGTCGCCAGCACCTGCTCCAGCAGCGATGTGCCCGAACGCGGCATGCCCACGATGAACACGGGCGTCGGCCCCTCGCCCGCCGACGCGACGGCATGGCTGGCCAGCCGCTCGCGGGTGAACGTGGCGGCGATGCGTCGCTGCAGGGCCAGGTGCGCCGCCTCGTCCCAGGGCGTGCCGGCGTGCTTGACGCGGTTGCCTTCGGCATAGGCCGCGAAAGATTCGTCGTGGCGGCCGGCGTCCTCCAGCATCTTGCCGGCGGTGAACCAATATCGGATGCGGCCTTCCTCGGGCAGCGACGGCACGCGATGCCGCTGCGACAGAAACTGGCCGATATGCGGGTCGTCGGCCTTGTAGGTCTTGAATTGCGCGAGATTGCAATGCGCCTCGATCTGCAGCGGCTGCAATTGCAGCACGCGCTCGAAGGCGGCCTTGGCCTCGTCGACGAAACCCTCGGTGCGCAGGCAGCTGCCGAGATTGTTCAATGCCTCGACATACTCGGGTCGGTATTCGAGCGCGCGGCGATATTCGACGATCGCACGCGCGAATTCCTCGCGCTCCTGCAGCAGGACGCCCAGGTTGTAGTGGGCGACGGCGAATCCCGGCTGGAGTTCGAGCGCGCGCATCAGGTGCGCCTCGGCTTCCTGCGATCGGCCGAGGCGGCGCAGGCAGTTCCCGAGATTCGCGTGGGCCTCGGCCAGGCGCGGGTGCGCCTGCAGCGCCGCGCGGTAGGTCTGCTCGGCGTCCGCGAAGCGTTGCAGCGCCTCCTGGGTGACGCCCAGGGCGTTGCGCAGCGCGGCGTCGCCGGGCATGAGGCTCAGCGCCGCGTGCAGCGGCGCCTCGGCCTCGGCATGCCGGCGCACGGCCACCAGCAGCAGCCCCAGGTTCGCCTGCGCGGCGGCGAGGTCGGGCCGCAGCGCGGCGGCCTTGCGCATGCACGCGATCGCCTCGTCCGCCGCACCGCGGCCGGCCGCGGCGATTCCGAGCTGCAGCAAGCGCCCTGCCTCGCGGGCCGTGGCCTCGGCTTGGGGGAGATCGGGATGTCGGGCGTCCTGCTGCGGCGTCGTCATGGGTGGGCGGGGGCTGGCTGGCGGGCTCGTGGTCGCGCGGCTGGCGGGCCGGAGTCGGCGCGTGCCCCGCGGGGTGCGCGAGGCGGCGCCCGCAGTGTGCCATCGACGCGGACGTGACCGGCCCCGGGTGATACCGCGTTCCCGGTAGCGCAAGCTGAGCGTTGGCTGAGCTCGACAGCGCGTTTGTCAGCGCACGACCAGCGTCTGGATCGCGTGCGCCGGAATCGAGACCTTGGCATCGTCCCGGCCGACGAAGAAGCGGTAGTCGACCGGCTTGTCGCTGCCGTTCATCACGACGGCGGCGAGCGAGCCGTCGGGGTTGG
>DASQCX010000204.1:0-3794 GCA_035634455.1 Burkholderiaceae bacterium | reverse complement strand
CAGCCAGGCGCCGCGCGTGGACGAGGCACGCAACGACCAGGTCTACGAACTCGAGATCGCGCTCAAGGAAATCGCGCGCAACCGGCAGGTCTACGGGCAGGCCCTCCCGGCATGGCTCGTCGACCGCACGCTGCGCAACATCCTCATCGACGTCACCGGCAACACGCACCGCAGCGAGTTCTGCATCGACAAGCTCTACTCGCCGGACTCGTCCACCGGCCGCCTCGGCCTGCTGGAGCTGCGCGCCTTCGAGATGCCGCCGCACGCGCGCATGAGCGTCGTGCAGCAGCTGCTGCTGCGCGCGCTGGTCGCGCGCTTCTGGGACGCGCCGTACGACCAGCCGCTGGTGCGCTGGGGCACCGAGCTGCACGACCGCTTCCTGCTGCCGCATTTCGTGCAGGCCGATTTCGCCGACGTGCTGATCGAGATGGCCGACGCCGGCATGCCGTTCGACCCCGAGTGGTTCGCGCCGCACCTGGAGTTCCGCTTCCCCAAGCTCGGCGAGTTCGCGTCGTCCGGCGTGCACGTGACGCTGCGCAGCGCGCTGGAGCCCTGGCACGTGATGGGCGAGGAGGGCAGCGCCGGCGGCACGGTGCGCTACGTCGATTCGTCGCTGGAGCGCCTCGAGATCAAGGTCACCGGCCTGGTCAACTCGCGCCACGTGCTGACCTGCAACGGCCAGCCGGTGCCGCTGCAGCCGACGGGGCGCGTCGGCGAGTTCGTCGGCGGCGTGCGCTACCGCGCCTGGCGCCCGCCCTCGGGCCTGCATCCGACGATCCCCGTGCAGGCGCCGCTGGCGATCGACCTGGTCGACCTGTGGTCCCGCCGCTCGCTCGGCGGCTGCCAGTACCACGTCGCGCATCCGGGCGGCCGCAACTACGCCACGCTGCCGGTCAACGCCTACGAGGCCGAGAGCCGGCGCCTGGCGCGCTTTTTCGCGATGGGCCATACACCTGGGACAATGACGGTTTCGCGACCGCAGCGCAGCGACGAATTCCCGTTCACGCTGGACCTGCGACGAAACAGATGAATCCGCGACGACCGACCGGGGCCGTCGCCCAGACCCGGCCGATGTCGACCTCCGTCCAGACCAGCTTCCTCCCCGACGACGCGCCCGAGGCCGCCGCGCTCGCGCGCGCCGCGGCGCTGCGCGGCACGCCCGGCAGCTTCGACGAGCTGCACGGCGTGCCGGCCGAGGCCGCGACCGCCGGCGCCGAGCTCGCGCCGGCCTGGAAGGCGTTCTTCGACGCCACCGGCGCCGACGGCTGGATCGACCTCGCGCAGGCCAAGGCGCGCATCCAGCGCCGCGTGCAGGACGACGGCGTCACCTACAACGTCTACGCCGAGGGCGCGGCCGCGGCCAACGCCTGGCCGCTGGAGCCGCTGCCGTTCCTGATCGACGCGGCGTCCTGGGCCGGCATCGAACGTGGCGTCGTGCAGCGCGCGCGCCTGCTCGACGCGGTGCTGGCCGACGTCTACGGCAGCCGCGGACTGCTCGACGAAGGCCTGCTGCCGGCCTCGCTGGTGCTGGCGCACCCGCAGTACCTGCGCGCCATGCACGGCTGCCGGCCGGCGGGCGGGGTGCGCCTGCACGTGGCCGCGTTCGACCTCGCGCGCGGGCCCGACGGCGACTGGCGCGTCGTCAGCCAGCGCACGCAGGCGCCATCGGGCCTGGGCTACCTGCTGCAGAACCGGCTGATCGTCTCGCAGCAGTTCCCCGCCGCGTTCCGCGACCTGCACGTGCAGCGCGTCGCGTCCGGCTTCCTGGGCCTCCTGCAGGGCCTGCAGCGGCTCAGCCCCGAGGGCGACGACGCGCGCGTCGTGCTGCTGACGCCCGGCCCGCACAACGAGACCTACTTCGAGCACGCGTTCCTCGCGCGCTACCTCGGCATCACGCTGGTCGAGGGCGGCGACCTCACGGTGCGCGGCGAGCGGCTGTTCCTGAAGACGCTGCACGGCCTGGAGCCGGTGCACGTGCTGCTGCGCCGCGTGGACGACGAGTGGCTGGATCCGCTGGAGCTGCGCGGCGATTCGGCGCTCGGCGTGCCGGGCCTGCTGGGCGTGATCCGCGCCGGGCAGGTGGTCGTGGCCAACGCGCCGGGCGCAGGCTTTCTCGAGAGCCCCGGCCTGGCCGCGTTCTGGCCCGCCGTCGCGCGCCGGCTGCTGGGCGAGGAGCTGCTGCTGCCGTCGACCACGAGCTGGTGGTGCGGCGAGGACGCCGTCTGGCAGGCGCAGCGCGAGCGCCTGGCCGACTTCGTCGTCGCGCCGACGTTTCCGGCCAGCGCCACCACGCAGGGCTTCGCGCCGCACGGCGTCGCCGAGCTGTCGCCCGAAGCGCGCGCCGCGCTGCTGGCCGGCATCGACGCGCGCCCCGCCGCCTACACGCTGCAGGCGCGGGTGCGGCCGTCCGAGATCCCGGTGTGGAGCGACGGCGCGCTGGAGCCGCGCGCGGCGCTGGTGCGCGTCTACGCGATGACCGACGGCCGCGGCGGCTGGCGCGTGATGCCCGGCGGGCTGACGCGCGTGGCCACGCGGCGCGACGCGGCGCAGGACGCCTGGCTGTCGATGCAGCGCGGCAGCGTCAGCGTCGACACCTGGGTGATGACCGAGGGCGAGGTCGACGCCACCACGCTGCTGCCGCGCCCGCTGAGTGCCGCCGACCTGGCGCGCACGCGTCGCACCGTCACCAGCCGCGCGGCCGAGAACCTGTACTGGCTGGGCCGCTACACCGAGCGCGCCGACAACAGCGTGCGGCTCGCGCGCGTCACGCTGGAGTCGCTCAACAGCGCCAGCCCGGCGACGCTGGATGCACTCGGGCGGCTGGCGCTGCGCAACGGGCTGGTCGGCGGCGGTGTGCCGTCACCGGCGCAGTCGGTGCGCGTGTTCGAGCGCTCGCTGGTGCACGCGCTGGCCGATCCCGCCGCGCTCAGCGTCGGCTTCAACCTGTGTGCCTTGCGCCAGTGCGCGCAGGCCTTGCGCGAGCGCCTGTCGGTGGAGCATTGGAAGCTGATCGACGCGGTGGGCCGCGACTTCGAGCAGCGCTTGGCCGCGCTGCTGGACCCGGGCGATGCGTCGGCAGGCGGCAGCGGCCACGCGGTCGAGTCGGTCGGCGACGTGCTGGGCGTGCTGCAGGGCGCCGCCACGCAGCTCGCCGCGATCACGGGCGCGCAGTCCGACCGCATGACGCGCGACGACGGCTGGCGCCTGCTGAGCATCGGCCGCCAGACCGAGCGCCTGGACTTCCTCGCGCAGGCGCTGACGCTGGGCGTGCAGCTGGACCTGCCGGCGCGCGAGGACGGCTTCGCGCTGCTGCTGAACCTGTTCGACTCGACCATCACCTACCGCGCGCAGTTCCAGGCCCGACGCGAGCTGCCGCCGCTGCTGCACCTGCTGGCGCTGGAGCCTGACAACCCGCGCTCGCTGGCCGGCGTCGCGCACACGCTGCGCGACCGCCTCACGCGCCTCGCGCGCCACGAGTCGCGCTGGGTGCTGCGCGTGCTCGACGAGCTGCCGGCGCCCGACGCCTGGTCGCTGGACGAGCTCTGCGCGCCCGACGAGTCGGGCGGCCACCCGGCGCTGCTGGCCGCGCTGCGCGGCCTCGGCGAGCGCAACCTGGCGCTGTCGGCCGAGGTCGGGCGGCGGCTGTTCTCGCACGTCGGCCCGGGCGACCACACGGTGTGGCAATGAACGGCGACTTCGACGCCCCGCCCGCCGGCCCGCTGCGCTGGTTGCCGCAGCGGCTCGTGCAGTCGCAGGACGCGCCGCTGCAGGAGCAGGCGCGCACGCCGGCCGAC